>NZ_FNIN01000003.1 GCF_900104045.1 Desulfonauticus submarinus | reverse complement strand
AATATGGTTTAAAAAATTTTTTTAAAACTTCTCAGAGTAACTACGAGGAATTGAAATTTGCGGACCTTGTTCTCTAAGGTCTTTTAATGATTTCTTCTCAGAGTAACTACGAGGAATTGAAATGCTGACATAAAAATGGCATGTAATCTTAAACTTAAAGACTTCTCAGAGTAACTACGAGGAATTGAAATTTAAGGAGAATATAGATTTTTTTAACGACAAGGTTTTAGCTTCTCAGAGTAACTACGAGGAATTGAAATCTTTAAATACAACCTCTTTTCTCCCGATAGACATAGCTTCTCAGAGTAACTACGAGGAATTGAAACTGGTAGAATAATATCCCATATAAACTCCTTCTTTCTCTTCTCAGAGTAACTACGAGGAATTGAAACTTCCACATGTTTCTGCCCTTTCGCCACAATTCAATTTCCTTCTCAGAGTAACTACGAGGAATTGAAGCTTGGCTCCTTTACTCTTTTAACTTGCTTGTTTTGTTTTCTCATAGTAACTGTGGGAAATTAAAATGGGCTCTTAGCACCCGGCCTATATATGCCAGGATATCTCCTGGAGTTTTGGAGGTTATCATGGATTCAAACTCCCAGGTAGCTCAATGGGCAACACACAAGGATGCCCCGGCACACAAGACCATAGACCGGGCTCGTCGGCTGCTCAAACCAGCGGGGTTTAATCCATGTATTGTAGCAGAGTACCAGGCATTTCCAGGGTGCTTTTCCTGCCACTTGGCAGAACCAACTTTGGCCCCGATGTTCTCCAACGGCAAAGGCTGCACCAGAGAGCTGGCCCTGGCTAGTGCCTACGGAGAGTTCATAGAAAGGCTGCAGTGCTACTGCGACGTCAGGCTGCGGCATCTGGGACTGATAGTTAGCAAATCCTCTTTCTTTTTTCCCAAGTCTATGCCCACTGAACTGGTGGTTGACAGTCATCCCCAGATCATGAAGGAACTTTTACCTCCAGGCTACTATCCTCCTGTTGATGAGCTTGAATGCCTGGAGTTTTGCGACCTTACAGAGGACAGAATTATCTGGCTCCCCTATGACTTGATGCTTAAGCTCACCCAGAGCAATGGGATGTGCGCGGGTAACACCCCAGAAGAGGCCCTGGTGCAGGGCTGCTGCGAGGTGATGGAGCGAGCGGTCATTCAGAGACTGGCCACGGGCAAGCTGCGAGGGCTGCCGACCATCCCTCTAGAGGAATTGCCCCTAGGCAGGGGTGTGGCAAGGAAGCTAGTAGAAGAGCTGCTGGCCAGAGGTCTCAAGGTGTTCGTCAAGGACGCGACCTTGGGCGGGCGCTGGCCTGTGCTGGCGGTAATAATTTTAGAGGAGAAGACAGGGGACTTTGCCCTGGGCTTTGGGGCAGATCCCGTGATGGAGGTGGCCTTGGCGCGCTGCATTACCGAGGCATTGCAGGGCCGATCCAAGCAAGTCTCCCACAACCTTAACCAGATGTCCAGCCTAATAGATCTGCCCGTTGCATGGTACTATTATCAGCCGCAGCTTACGGTTTGGGCCCTATTGGAGAATCCTCCTGCCACTGGCAACTTTCGCCAGGCGTTCCTACCCCCTACGGCCAGCAACTTTCAGATGCTTAAGCATCTTTTGCAACAGCTCAAATGCGAGGGCCGGCGCGTAATGGTACGGGATTTTTCGTTTCTGGGAATGCCTACTTATTATGTGTACATCACTGGACTATCGCGTATGTTTACCATGGATGAGGGTGCACTCCAACTGCTGCTCAAGGACTATCGCACGGTTCTTGAGACTTTCTTCAGCTTACCTTGGGCTTCGCCCGAGCAGCTACGTAGTTGCAGCAGGCTGCTGTGCGCCCAGCTGTGGCGCCCCAGAGAAATGTCCCTGGAGCAAATCGTAGAAAATCTGTTTGCCATGGTGCCAGTGATGGAGTGGATGGATTTGAGGCTGGTGTTGGCAATAATGCTCATGGAAGTTCAGGATTGGTTCAGGGCCGCACAAGTGTTGCGCTCACCATTTGTCAAGGAACGGTTCTTTCAGCCGCCTGATCCCCAGATGCTGGAGGTGATGATAGCGGTGTGCGAGCTAAAGGCAGAGGGCCTTGGTAACCAAGAGATCAGCCGACGCATCGGCGAATCCTTGGCGTACAACCCCTATGCTGCCTCTGCTGGACACCTCGTCCGTGGCCACTATGCCAGTTTTCTGGCCAAAGACCCAGAGGGGGCTGAGGGTAAGGGGCTGGAGGGCTTGCCCATTCCCCGATGCACCAGCTTGTGGAACTGCAGGGACTGCGGGTGCAGAAAGACGTGTTATGTAAAGGGATGGCTGAAGATAAGCAGGGGTATGGAGAAGTTAGCTCGCCCAGTTGACCAGCGCCACCTTCTCAAGCGCCTGGGCAGATTGGTGAACCAGCCCTAGAAGTCAACGAACTCCTTTTTCTCGTCTTCGTAAAAAAGGATGACTTTTTCAGCTTGGGCTCGCTTTGGCTTCTTCTCAAAAGCTATTTATTTCTTTTTGACTTTTTTTATTTCTTTGGCAAAATCAGAAAAGGATTTTTTTATTGAAGCCAGATTGACTTGGCTTTCTTTAGAATCTATCTTTATTTTTGATGGATAAATTTAAATTTTTCGTTTTCAAACACTGGAAAAAGTTTGCTGTAATTTTTCTTTTGTTTTTTGCCTATTTGGCAGATAAAGGGGTTATATGGGCTAAAGCCACTACGGATTTATTTTTCTTTTTTATCCTACTTGCCCCAGTTATTATAATTTTTGGAATTTTCATTTTAACAATTCTTTCACGGCTTCTAAGCTTTCCAAAAACCAAGTCCAACCATACTGATACACTCCCATATGACCATGCATAAGGAGGAAAGAACATGCTTTTGCTAATTTTTTTCAAATTTTTCCCGATGCTAAAAGAATGCTTTTGATTTGTTTGAAAAATTTTTATTTATCTCCCAGAAAGACTTAATTCTATTATAAAAGATAAATCATAAGTTGGCAAAGGATGCGTATATATGATGGGAATTTCCGACTAGGTAGATACAAAGAAGAATATATTTTTTTGAGCAATTTGTCTCAGCCTTTTTTGGAAGAATTTCAGGAATTATTGAAAAAAGGATATTCCTATGAAGAGGCTGTAAGTATAGTATGGCCCAAACATACTCATGCAGCATGGAAAGAAATAACAAAACAGATTAAAGGGTTATAATTTATAATTTAGGATTAAATTGTCTAAAAAATTTAGATACAATAAGGGGTATTTATGGAATTTATTTTTTTAATTTTACTTACTTGTATAATTCTACTTTTGATTTTTTTGTTTTTTAAAAACTATCAATTTCAAAAATTATTTGATTTATTGCAAGATAATATAAATAAAAATATATTGGAGCAATATAAACAAACACAAGAACAAATAGAAAGAAATAGTGAATTATTTTCTAAAATAGAAAAAAGTTTTTCTGATTTTCAATTATCTTTTTTAAATTTATTTAAAGATATATCTAATTCTATAAATAGGGCAATAACATCAAATACAGAAAAAATAGAAGAGTTTAAACTTAGTCAACAGAAGTTTAATCAGAACTTAATAGATAATCTTAATAAGGATTTTATTACCATAAATGAAAAATTGATTAGACAACTTCAGACTAATTTTAAAGAAATTAGAGAAGATATATCTTCATCTTTAAATTCAAATACAAAAAAAATAGATGAATTTAAAGATGCTCAACAGGAATTTAAAGACTATATTCTTAGAAATATAAATATTAACTTTAAAGAAATAAATGAATTGGTACATAAGCGTTTAAATGAAATTAGTTCTAAAGTTAATGAGCGTTTGGATAATAATTTTAAAAATATTAATGAAACTTTTGAAAAAATTATTGGAGGTATTGCTAGGATTTCTGAAGCTCAGAGAAAAATAGAAGAACTATCCACTGAGGTTGTTTCTTTACAAAATGTTCTTACGGATAAAAAGACAAGAGGTATTTTTGCAGAGGTGCAACTAAGAAATATTTTAGAGGCTGTATTTGGTCAGAACGATAATATTTATCAACTTCAACCAAGATTAAAAGATGGTTTAGTTCCTGATGCAATAGTTTTTATTCCAAATGAAAAACCTTTGCCTGTAGATGCCAAATTCCCTTTGGAAAATTATCAGAGAATGTTTGAGGATAAAAAGTTTGTTCAAAAATTTAAACAAGATATTAAAAAACATATTTTAGATATTAACAGAAAATATGTTCAGCATTCAGAACTTATGGATATGGCAATAATGTTTATTCCTGCAGAGGCTGTTTTTGCAGAGATACATGCTAAACATCAAGATATTATTCAAGAAGCAGTAAATAGAAAAGTGTGGATTACATCTCCAACAACATTTATGGCTCTTTTAACTACTATTTCATCTTTAATAAGAGATGCAAAAACTAGAGAATATGCTAAAAAAATACAAGAAGAATTAATAAGGTTATCGAGTAATTTTAGAAGATATAGAGAAAGATGGGAAAAACTAGCTAAGCATATTGATATTGTTACTAAGGATGTTAAAGATATTCACACAACTACTAAAAAAATATCAAGTGAATTTGATAAAATCCAAAATGTAAAATTTTTAGATAAGTAAAATAGTAATTAAATAGAGGAACTATTTTGTTGTAGATATTTTATTCTTTTAGTTAATGGCGGATGGCTATAAAAAAAGAATACATAAATGGGATGAGGTGTTAGATTTGATAGATTATTTTGAGCGAGCTTTTTTAAAGCAGAAATAAGATCTTGGCTTTTTACAAATTTAAGGGCAAACATATCAGCCTGTTTTTCAAATTTTCTAGAAAGAAAATTTTCCATAATACCTAAAATAAATGATAGTGGTGTAAATATTAAGCTAAAGGCAAGTAAATTAGCGTGTATAGAAGGATATTCGATGCCAAGTGCTTTAGATATATTAGGTTGATGTAGAAATAATTGAAGAGTGATTAAAAAAATAGCTAAATTGGCTAAAGACAAAATTATTTGTTTAAAGATGTGTTTTAGCTTGAAATGAGCTAATTCATGGGCGAGCACAGCAATTATTTCTTGATGGGAAAGAGTATTCACAAGGTTGTCAAAAAGAGCGATTTTTTTATATTTTCCAAATCCTGTTAAGAATGCATTGGCTTTTGTGGTTCGTTTAGATCCGTCCATAATATAGATGTCTTGTATTTTATATCCTATTTTTTGGGCTAAATTATGGATTTTTTGTTTTAAAGAGCTGTCAGATATAGGGATAAATTTATTGAAAAGAGGTAAAATAATTTTGGGAGCTAGATATTGAATTATAAACATAAATATACTAACACCTAAGAATGCATACAACCAAGCCAACTTGCCAAAATTTTTAAAGATAAAAAATATTGTAATTAGTAATATGCCTCCTAGTAAAAAAGAAAGTATATAGGTTTTTATTTTATCTTGAAGAAATATTTTGAAAGACATTTTATTAAATCCATATTTGTTTTCTAAATAAAAATTTTGAATCAACTCAAAAGGAAAAGATATTAATTCTATGCATATAAACAGTAAAAAGAAAAAAATAGTTCCTTGAAAAAGATAATTTGAAGAAATACTGATGCTTATTTTATTAAGATAGTTAAATAAATTTAGTTTAATTGCTATAATTAGAAGAGATGTTATAATTATTTTTTCTATTAAATTTAGAATGGTAAGTTCTTTAGTATATGATTGACTTTGTTTGTATTTTTCAGCAGAAAATATATCTTGCAAGAAAGGAGGGATTTTTGTTTTTAAACTTTTTATATTAAGAATTTCTAACCATAAATTTATTCCCAAATGTACAAAGATTATAGTTAAAATGATTATTTGCCAATAATAGGAATTCATTATTATGACCTCTTTTAAAATTTATTTTATTTTTTCTTCTGAATATAAATTTTTTTTAAAAAATAATAATCTTAATTTTGGTTATACATTAAAACGCCGAGCCTCTATCAAAGATATTTTAGAGTCTTTTGGGATTCCTCATCCTGAAATAGGTAAAATTTTTTGTTTTCAACAGGAAGTTGATTTTTTTTATATTCCCAAACCAAGGGATGTGTTTAAAGTATATTATCATACTTTGCCTTTGGATATTAGTCAAAAAAGTATTCTTAGGCCAAGAAGGTTTTTAGAATTGAAATTTATTTGTGATGTGAATGTGGGGAAGCTAGCCACTTTATTGAGAATGGCTGGCGAGGATGTACTTTACAATCCTATTTGGGATGATTTTAAAATTGCTCAACTTGCTTGGCAAGAACAAAGAGTAGTTCTCACCAAGGATAGGGGACTGTTAAAAAGAAAATTGGTGGAGTGGGGCTATTTGTTGAGGTCGTCATCTCCTGATTTACAGTTAAAAGAAGTGAAAAGGGTTTTTGGCTTAAAAGGTACGAACATATTTAAACGTTGTTTATGTTGTAATGCGGTTTTAGAACCAATAGAAAAAACAAAAATTTTAGATAAGCTAGAGCCAAAGACAAAAAAGTATTATAATGAATTTTTTATCTGTCCTGAATGTGGAAAAATTTACTGGCGGGGAAGTCATTTTGAATATATGAGAAAACGTCTATTAAAAAATGGGTTTAAGTTAGCCAGATAGGTTTTACCTATCTGGCTATTTTTTTATTTTTAATGGAAAATTTCAGAAGGTAGTTTGCATTCTTTTTCTAAACCAAATGCCGCTCCTACAGGGGGACAAGTTAATATGCCTTTATACATATTCAATCCTTTCATTAATACACTATCTTGTTTGCAGGCTTGTTCTACGCCAAGGTCTGCTAATTTTAATCCATATTTTATGGTTACATTGTTTAGGGCAAAAGTAGATGTTCTGGCATAAGCTCCTGGCATATTAGCCACACAGTAATGCACAACATTTTCTTCTATAAAAATTGGGTCAGAGTGTGTAGTAGGCCTAGAAGTTTCAGCACAGCCGCCTTGATCTATGGCCACATCAACAAACACAGCTCCTGGTTTCATTTTGTTTAAAAGTTCTCTTGTAATGAGTTTTGGTGCTTTTGCCCCAGGGATTAGTACAGCACCTATTACAATATCAGCTTCTGTAATGCTTGCTTCTAGGGTGACATGATCACTAAAACAAGTAAACACATTGCTAGGCATTATATTGCCTAGATGCTCTAAGGTATTGGCATTTATATCAAGGACAGTAACCTTTGCACCAAATCCTGCAGCTATTCTAGCTGCGTTACTACCAACTGTTCCTCCACCAATAACTACTACATTAGCAGGCAAAACTCCAGGCACGCCAGTAGGAAGAACTCCTAAACCTCCTTGAGATTTGGCAAGATAAAATGCTGCCATAAGGGGAGCCATTCTTCCTGCTACTTCACTCATGGGTTTTAATAATGGTAAATTCCCGTTTGGCTCCTGAACTGTTTCATAGGCCATGGCTATAATTTTTTTATCTAAACATGCTTTTGTAAGTTCTTCATCTGCGGCAAAGTGAAAATATGTATAAACTATTTGTCCTTCTTGCATTAATGGATATTCCTGAGGTAGAGGTTCTTTTACTTTTACAATCATTTCACTTTTTTGCCATACTTCTTCTGCAGTTTCGACTAAAGTTGCGCCAACTTTTACATATTCTTCATCTCCTATACCTGAGCCAAGGCCTGCTCCTGATTCAATTAATACTTTATGCCCATGCTGAATATATGCTTTTACTGATGCTGGAGTTAAACCAACTCGATATTCATTGTTTTTTATTTCCTTTGGGCATCCTATTAACATATATTTCCTCCTTATGTAGAATATAAAAAAATATTATATCCTTAAAAAATTATAAAGACAAGCAAAATGCCTTTGCAGTGTTACTAAAAATATTACGTTGTTTTTGTAAGTTATACTTTAATAACAAATTATATCTACTATTCGATAATAAATAGAGGAGAATTTCAGAAGTCACATTTTATGTGTTTTTTCCCTCTAAACAATTTATTTACAGCTAGAAGCTAAGCTTTAGGCATGGGAAAATTTTATCTAACAGGAATGTATTTTTAGATAACTTAAAGAAAATTGAGTATAGATTAATGAGAGTTGGATAAGATAACTTTGATTTTTTGGGGTAAATCTTTACTTTTTAAAAATTTATGGTTATAAAATAAATCTATATATTTTTTAGGGGAGGAATTTATGCAGCCTCAAGATTATGAATTTTTCCGCAATATGCTTTTGGAAATGAAGAATGAAATTTTAGCTAAGGGTGAAAGTACATTAGAAGACATGAGCGAGGATGTGGAAGTATACGCAGATCCTGCAGATAGGGCAACTGCTGAAAGTGATAGGGCCTTTACTTTGCGTTTAAGGGATAGGGACTTAAAGTTAGTAAAGAAAATAGACGAAGCCCTAGCTAGAATAGAAGATGGCACTTTTGGTATTTGTGAAGAGTGTGGTGAAGAAATTGGTTTAGCGAGATTAAAAGCAAGGCCTGTTACTACTCTTTGTATTCAGTGTAAAAGTAAACAGGAGGAAGAAGAGGCTTTGTTGAAGAGATAGTGTTCTTTTTATGGAAGCTAATTTTTGTAGATTTGCTTTAGAAAGCTTAAAACAAAAAATTTTATTTACTCGATTAGAGAAAATTTATAATCCTTATCCTAAGTTATGGACTTTTAAATTTTCTAAACAAGGGTTTCTGTGTTTATATGCCTCCCAAAAGGGAGGCTTTTTCTTTTTGCGTCCTAATAATTTAGACAATCCATCCTCCCCATCACCTAAGGTAATGTTTTTAAGAAAGCACTGTAAGAATAGAATAGTAAAAAGTTTTTCTTTTTTTTGGCCCAGGCGTATATTTTGGCTGGGATTTGGGGATTTGTTTCTTGAATTGAGTTTAGAGTCTGAGCCTAAAATTGTTGAAAAACCTATATTAGAAGAAGTTATCTGGCCATCTTTAGAAGAAATAGACTCTAATAAAGAAATTTTTAGAATATATCCTCAAATTTCTCCGCCTCTTAGAAAATTTCTTGCTAGTTTATCTAAGGAAAGAAAAAAAAACTTTTATTTAAAATTACAAGTAGAAAAAAGTTTTGACTTTTATATTTATGAAAATAATATCCTTTTATGGGAGCAAGGATCTAATGTTATATCCAAAACAGATAATCCTTTAGAAGCATTGAGTATATTTGGAGAATATAAGTTAAAGGAAATTATAGGAGAGAGGTTTTCTAAATTAAAACAACAAAACAGAGAAGAAAAGAGATTAAAAAAAATTTTATTAAAACTAGAAGAAGATAAGAAAAAATTAAAAAAAAGAATAGAACTTTTAGAATATGGAAAATTGTTACAGGCAAATTTATATAACTTAGATAGGAATAAAAAGGTTTCTAAAGTAAATGTTATAGATTTTACAGGTAATACTATAACAATTTTTTTAGACTGTAAAAAAACAATTTTAGAAAATATGGAAAATTTTTTTAAACAGGCTGCAAAAGGAGAAAGAGGACTAAAAGCTATAGAAAAAAGAAAGCAACAAATCCAAAAACAACTTCAAGATGTTAGGATAAAACAGAAACAAGAGATAAAAATAAAACAAAAAGCTTTTTTTGTGCCTAAAAAATATCAAGGCCTTCAGATAAAGGCTTTTATTTCTTCTGATGGTTTTTTAATTTTAAGGGGTAAAAATAGTAAAGCTAACCATAAGTTGTTAAGTGTGGCTAGTCCTTTTGATTTATGGTTTCATGCCCAAGATGGTCCAGGAGCACATGTAATCTTGCGTAGAGACAGCAAAAAACAAGAGGTTCCTTTACAAAGTCTTAAAGAAGCTGCGTGTTTAGCTGCATTGGCAAGTTATCAAAAGAATGCTGAAAAAGGAAAAGTAATGTGCGCAGAAGTGAAAAATGTGCGTAAAGTCAAAGGTCTTTCCTTGGGACAGGTAATAGTAGATAAGATTTTACATTCTTTTTGGATTGATATAGATCCGAATTTAGAAACCAAGTTAAGATATTTGGAAACTAAGGAGTAGTAAAGATGCAAGAAAAGTTGGCAAATATTTGCGATGAGATTCAGAAAAAGATTTATCAAGAAACTACTGTTGAATTTGGAGAAGAATTTGTTAAACGCTGGACGAATCCCAATTTTGTGGGGAGGTTAGAAACTTATACTCATATGGCAAAGGTAAAGCCTAGCTGTGGCAGTGTGTTAGAGATATATATAGTGTTGGAAGAGGACAAGATAAAGGAAATAAGTTTTTATACTGATGGATGTGGTTCTGACTTTGTATGTGCAGAGGTTGCTTGTGAGTTAGCTTTGGGTAAGACTAAAGACCAAGCTTTAACTTTAGAGTCTAAACATATTTTGCAGGTTATCCCAAAACTTCCTTTAGATAAGCATGGAGCGTTATATCCTCCTATTAAAGCTCTTCAAGAAGCATTACAAAAACCCTAAAATATACTAAAGCTTCTTTAGATTTTGCAAGAAATCCTGTTCGCGCAAGGGATAAACTCTTATTTTTCTACTTCGGGGGAATTCTGTTTTAAGAACTTTTTTAAGTTGTTTTTTGAGCTGAGATGGCTTTACAAAATAGCTTTTGTTTTCATATCCTTTTTGAATGAACAAATAGGACTCCTCTTTAAAAATAATAGTAAGAGTCCTATTTCTTTTATAAGTTGCTAAGATTATTCCTTCATTAGGATACAGTTTTTTTAGCTTAGGAATTATTTTAGTTAGGATGTTTTCCTTATCTAACATTTTTTATTTTGTTCTAATGTTATCCAATTATTAAGTTGTTTTTTTATGAAGTTAACTACTTGTTGGTGTGCTCTTTTTGGATTTTTTTGGACTTCTTGGGCAGAGATAGGTAACCCAAATTTAAAGTAAACTGTTTTTTGAGGATCAATTGGGCCAAAATCTTTTACTAGTCTTCCTGTGCCCCAGGCATCTGTTTTTAAAGCTATGGGAACCACAGGAACATTAGCCTTTTTAGCTAACTTTATCCCAATAGAGTTAAACTCTTTTTCATCAAAATGATTTGCTCTGGTAGTTTGAGGAAAAACTACAATAGAAATATTATTTTTAAGTTTTGATGTCCCTTCTTTTATAACTCTTCTAAAATCTTCTCTGGGGTTGGTTCTAGTTACTGCAATAGGTTTTCTTGCTCTCATAACGTGTTTAAATACAGGATAGTTAAGTAGAGATTCTTTAACAATAAATGTTATTTTTTTAAATGGATGAATGACACAAGGCAAAACAAAAGTTTCTAATGTGCTCATATGGTTGCCTATAAAAACGCAAGGTCCTTGTATATTAAAAAAATTATTTCTTCCTCTTATATCAAAAATACAACCAACACTTTCGAGAGCGTTTAATACATCAACACTACTTTTTATCCATTCTTCATCACTATAAATTCCTTTTTTAGCTAAAGAAGCAGCAGAAAATACAATTTTTATAATTTTTTTGTAAAATCGAATGGTTCTAAAATATTGTATTCTTTTTTTTACATCAGTTTGATAGGTGTCAGTTGGCTGTAAAATTTCCATTATTATATCTCCTAATTTCTTTAAAATAGATAAAACTAGATTTTACTAAGCTTATTCCAACACTGGCATAGATAAAAGAAATAATTTTTTTATCAACTCCTAAGCGGCGTATTATGATGCCCAAAGTTATCATTATAGCGACTATAAAATAGCTTTTAATAGATTGAAAAGCAAAAAAACAGCGAGGTTCTTTTTCTTTTATGCGGGAAATATTTTTTTGTACTATTTTAATAAACATTTTACAAAAAATAAAATAGCCGAAAATAAGACCTAAACAAGGATATAAAAAGCATAAAGCCTTAAAGGGGATAAACAATAAAGCTCTTAGTATAAGCCATAAGCCTATAAGACACCATAGACTTCCAGCTATTTGAAAATGTGTTTTTATCTTCGCTTGACAAATTATCATTGGTGCTAAAAGATATTTTTTATGGATAAAATTTTGTATTTTTTATAAAAAAAATCTAAACTGAATTGATTTTAAAGTCAAAGTTAAGGTTAAGGAGGATAATTTTGTTAAAGGATAAGAATAAAAAAAAACAAATGGATTTTACAGAGAAACTAAAATTATTGGGCAAGTGTTTAGAGGAGAAAAAAGCAGAAGATATTCTTTTATTAGATGTACAGAAGTTTTCTAGTGTTTTTGAAGGTGTAATTATTGCAACAGCTAATAATGTGAGGCATGCTCAAAGTTTGGCAGATAATCTTTTACAGTTTATTGCTGAATATAATTTTGAATATTTTGGCATGGAAGGATATAAGGCAGGGGAGTGGATATTATTGGATTTGAATGATATTGTTATCCATATTTTTTTACAAGATGTTCGTATGTTTTATAATTTAGAAGGTTTTTGGACTGAGGCAAAACAAATTCAATTATAAGGAGAAATAAAGTGTTTACTCCTACCTTACTATTAATTTTAGATGGTTTTGGTCTTGCTCCTGCTGGAGAAGGAAATGCTGTTTCTTTGGCTAGTACTCCTAATTTAGATAAACTCTTTTTAACTTATCCCAATACACAGCTACAAGCTAGTGGAGAAGCAGTTGGCTTGCCAGAAGGACAGATGGGAAATTCAGAAGTAGGTCATTTGAACTTAGGGGCAGGTAGAATTGTATATCAAGATATTGTGCGCATTAATAAAGCTATAGAAGATGGTAGTATTAAAGATAATTTTGTTTTAAATAAACTAGCTGAGGACATAAAAAAGAGCACAAATAGAATTCATTTATTAGGATTGGTTTCAGATGGTGGAGTACATAGTTTGCAAGAACATTTGCACTATTTAGTTTCTTTTTTTAAACAAAGAGGAATAAAAGAAGTTTTTATTCATTGTTTTTTAGATGGTAGAGATACTCCACCTAAAAGTGCATTAAATTATGTTAAAAGACTAGTTAATTTTTTGGAAACAGAAAATTTTGGCCAAATTGCATCTTTGAGTGGGCGTTATTTTGCAATGGATAGGGATAAGCACTGGGAAAGGACAGAGTTAGCCTATAATTGTTTGGTGTTAGGTGAAGGGAGAATAGCTGCTTCACCTATAAATGCCATTGAAGAAGCCTATTCTAAAGGCGAAACAGATGAGTTTGTAAGGCCTACATTTATTCAGGGAAGCCAGGGATTTTTGCAAGATGGTGATGGAGTTGTTTTTTTTAATTTTCGGGCAGATAGAGTAAGACAGCTCTGTAGAGCACTTTTTGATAAAAATTTCCAAGAATTTCAACGTAAAAAGTTTCCTAAACTAAATATTATTACTATGACAGAATATGATCATACTTTTCCTTTACCTGTTATTTTTCCTCCTCTGAGTTTAAAAAATATTTTAGGAGAAGTGGTATCTACTTTGGGATTAAAACAGCTTAGAATAGCAGAAACAGAAAAATATGCCCATGTAACATATTTTTTTAATGGCGGAAGAGAAGAGCCTTTTGCAGGAGAGGAAAGAATACTTGTCCCTTCGCCGCGAGAAGTAGCAACTTATGATGAAAAACCAGAGATGAGTGTTTTTGAAGTTTCTAAAAAACTTATTGATAAAATAAAACAAAAAGAATTTGATTTTTATGTATGTAATTTTGCAAATTTAGATATGGTAGGGCATACAGGGGTTATTCCCGCGGTTATAAAAGCGTGTGAAGCTGTTGATAAGTGTGTAGGAGAGGTTGTGCAAGCTATGTTAGAGGTTGGTGGGCAGGTTTTGCTTACTGCAGATCATGGTAATGCTGAAGATATGTTAGAAGGGGATAAGCCAAAAACCTCGCACAGCACAAATCCTGTTCCTTTGATACTTATTTCTAAGAGAAAAATTGGTTTTTTAAGTCAAGGTAAATTAGGAGATATAGCGCCCACAATTTTACATTTATGGCAAATTGAAAAACCTAAAGAAATGACGGGAAATAGTTTAATAGGAGAATAAACAGTGCAAGAAGAATTTGTTCATCCAGCAGAAGTTGAAATTTTACTTTTTTATCCCTGTCCTAGATGTGGTCGTAAAGTACCTGCCATTGCACCTAAAGAAGTAAGTCAAATTAAGTGTGATGAGTGTGGACAAGTGTTTTTGATAGCACCTGTAGATGAGAAGGGAATATGCTATTTAAAAACAGCTTTAGTCCATGGTCTTGCTTTGGTAAGGGAAGGCTATAATTAAAATTTTTAAAACTTTGGGCTAAATTTTTATTCCTAACTTGACGGAAAGATAAAAACAAAATATATTATTTGTTCAAATCATCATCTTTAAAAATTAAAATGTAAATGTATTATCCTTTATTTTAAGAGGAGGAAACAATGTCTTTAAAAATTAGGCACAAATTATTGTTAGCAATTGGATCTATTTTTATAATTTATTTGATTGTTGTGGCAATAACTTTCATTGTTGTAGGAAAGCAAAAAGATGATGGTTTTGTGATTAATATGGCAGGAAGACAAAGAATGCTTTCTCAAAAGATGAGTAAAGAAATAGTAAATATGTTATATGTAAAAGCTAAAAAAGGAACAATAGATAAAAATATTATTAATGAATTGCATAAGAGTATGAAAATTTTTGATATGACATTACATGCTCTTATTAATTCTGGACAAGTTCCTATTACGTTAGATCCAAATGGAGAGAAAAGGCATATTGAAGCTGTAGAGGGAAAGTCGTTAACTGAACTTAAAAAGGTTAAACAAATTTGGGATGTGTTTAAGAATAAGTTAGATATAGTTGTTTCCTCGCAAGAAGAAGGCGCAATTAAGCATATTTTAAACTATAATATGAAGCTTTTAAAGGCAATGAATAATGCAGTAGTTACCATGCAAAAGGAGGCAGAAAAAAAAGTATCTTTTTTGTTAGCAACAGAGGGGATTGGAGCATTATTTGGGTTGATTGCAATTATTGGTATATGGTTTTGGATTAAGAGTAGTATAACTATTCCTTTAGAAAAATTGGTTGAATTTGCTAAAAAGGTATCTCAGGGTAACTTAAAAGAAAGTCTTGCTATTACTAAAAAAGATGAAATTGGAGAGCTTAGTGAGACCTTAAACTATATGGTGAAAAATCTTTCTGATATTTTTGATAATTTAGCGAATGGAGTAAGGACTCTTACAACTTCAGCAGAAGAAGTTTCCTCTGTATCTTCTAATTTACATGTGGCTTCAGAAGAAATGCGAGATAAATCGCAGTTGGTTGCTACGGCTGCTGAAGAACTGAGCGCCAATATGGCTTCTTTGGCTACTGCTATGGAAAATAATTCTAATAATGTAACGAACGTGGCTACTGGTGCAGAAGAAATTAGTATTACTATTGGAGAAATAGTTCAAAAGACAAGCAGAGCTCAAGAGATTGTTACCAAAGCAGTACAACATACTCAAATTACGTCAGAAAATGTAGAAACTTTGGGAGAGGCTGCAAGAGAGATTGGAGAAATTTTAGTTACTATTGATGCGATTTCCAATCAAACCAACTTACTTGCTTTAAATGCTACGATTGAAGCTGCAAGGGCAGGTGAGGCAGGTAAAGGTTTTGCTGTAGTGGCTAATGAAATTAAAGAATTAGCAAAACAAACTTCAGAGGCAACAGAAGATATAAATAAAAAGATACATGCTATTCAAGAATCTACAGATGTGGCCGTAAAAGATATTGATAGTATTTTAAACATTATAAAAGAGGTTAATGATATTGTAATAACTATTTCTGAGGGAGTACAAGAGCAAGCTGACACCACCCGAGGCATTGCGGAAAACATAAATGAGGTTTCTGCTGGGATTCAGGAGATAAATCAAAATGTAGCCCAGAGTTCAGAAGTGTCTCAAGAAATAGCCAAAGATATTTCTAATGTTCATGTTCGATCAGAAGAGATAAAGCAAAATAGCGATGTTTTAAGAGAACGAGCAGAACAGTTAAATGCTTTGGCTGAAAAATTAAAAGGAATTATTAAAAAGTTTGAGCGTTAATAATAAGTTTGAAAAATATAGGTCAGCGTAAAAGAACGCTGACCTCTTTAGTTTTTAATTAACTTTCAAGATATGGATAATCTTGGCTTAAATGATTTTGGACATAATCTAAGACCGCGTCTTCTAAGGATAAAAAATCGCATGGGCAGCCTGTGGCAGAGAGTTTTTGCATATTGGCTTGAGTAAAATATTGATACTTGCCACGTAGTTGTTTGGGCATTTCAATATATTCTATATTTTCAGGTAGATTCATAGCCCTAAAAACAGCTTTTGCTAGATCATTCCAGGACCTTGCTTTTCCTGTTCCTACATTAAAAATTCCATTTACATTAGGATGTTCTAAGAGCCAAGACATTATTTTGGTACAATCTTTTACATAGACAAAATCTCTTTTTTGTTCTCCATGTTGATAGTCTGGATTATAAGATTTAAAGAGTTTTATTTTTCCTGTTTCTTTAATTTGGAAGTAGGCCTTACATACTACACTTTTCATATCTTCTTTATGATATTCATTAGGCCCAAATACATTAAAGAATTTTAGTCCCACAACTTGGGAGAGAAGATTTTCGCGTTTAAGCCATAGATCGAAAATATGTTTTGAGTATCCATACATATTAAGAGGACGAAGGCTTTCTAATTCTTTTTCATTATCATCAAATCCTTTAGAACCATCTCCATAAGTGGCTGCACTACTGGCATAAATAAATCTAATATCATGGGAAAGCGCATACTTAGCTAGTGTTTTAGAATAGTGAAAGTTGTTAGACATTAGATAGTCAGCATCTTTTTCAGTTGTAGATGAGCATGCTCCCATATGAATTATTGCTTTTATTTTTCCTAATTTTTCTGTGGTGAGTAAAGGTAAAAAAGATTCTTTGTGAATATAGTCCTTATAGCGTAATCCGACTAAATTTTTCCATTTTTCAG
Organism: Desulfonauticus submarinus; assembly: GCF_900104045.1. Lineage (NCBI taxonomy): Bacteria > Pseudomonadati > Thermodesulfobacteriota > Desulfovibrionia > Desulfovibrionales > Desulfonauticaceae > Desulfonauticus > Desulfonauticus submarinus. The sequence continues at coordinate 197,272 of NZ_FNIN01000003.1, read as the reverse complement.
AGGTGCTTAAATTGTCTACTATAAGAATTTTATCAATCCCTATTTGGTTTAGCTGCCATACAAAGGCGCTTCCTATAAATCCTGCCCCTCCAGTCACAATATACATTGATTGCTCCTTTTATTAAGAAATAGAATAGGTTCGATTTATAGAGTTTTTTGACTTTAAAATAAAGAGAAAATTTTAGGAAATAAGAGGTGAATCGGCGTGGTCTAAAAAAATTTTTTAGGGTTGATATTTTTATAGTATCCTATACACATATTACTATGTGTATACCATCAATAGTTATTGATACTAATGTATTGTTCGCAGCTCTTTACTCGAGGCGTGGAGCTTCATTTAAGCTCCTGTCTCTGATAGGAGAAGGATATTTTGAGATTGCTTTATCAGTACCTTTATTTATTGAATATAAATCAATTATTGAACGAAATCGTTCAAAGATTAAGTTATCTGAGGAAAAAATAGATGATATTTTAAATTATTTATGTTTAGTATCTAAACATTATGAAATTTATTATTTATGGCGTCCAGTTTTAAAGGATCCACAAGATGATATGATTCTTGAATTAGCAGTAAGAGCTCAATGTAAATATATAGTGACTATAATATTAGAGATTTTAAAGGGGTAGAAGGATTTGGGATAGAGGTTTTATCTGCAAAAGATTTTTTAAAGAAAATAGGAGTTCTTAAATGAGTACTTTAAGCGTACATTTGCCAAAATCTCTTCATAAAACTGTTCAAGAGTTATCTAAAAAAGAAGGAGTATCAATTAATCAGTTTATTGTATCTGCTTTGTCAGAAAAAATAAGTGCTTTAATGACCTTAGAATATTTAAAGGAAAAGCAAAAAAATGCCTCCAAAGAAAAGTTTTTGAATGCACTCAATGATGTTCCAGATGTTGAGCCCTTAGAAGATGACAAACTTTACTAGTTGCATAAAAAATTACTTTAGCCAAATATTGGTAATAATGTTAAGCAGAGTGTTGTAAAATTTGGGGGCAAATTTTTGACTTTTTTTAGATAGAGTGGCCAGTAGTTCGTGAGGGGTTAGGTTTTTGGTTATTAGTTCTGCAGCAAAATGCGCAAGACTACATATTTTGCCGCTTAGACTGATGTCTTGTCCTTTAAGTTTTCGAGGATAACCACTGCCGTCAAAACATTCATGATGTTCTAGATGGCAGTTAAGAAGAGTTTCTTCTCGGATATCTAATTTGCGCATTAACTTTGCTCCAGAAATAGGGTGATTAATTATTTTTTGTTGTTCCTCTGGAGTCAGATTAGCTGTTTTTTCTCGAATAAATTTTGGTATTCGGTAAAGTCCTAAATCATAAGTAAATAATCCTAGAGCAATGTGTTTTAAATCTTTTTCTTTAATATCTTGTTTTGATTCTAAGGTAATGGCTAGACCTAAAATACCTGCGTTATAAGTGGTTTTGATAAGATCATTATTTTGTTTAAAAAGATTTTTAATGAGTCCTTTTATTCTGTGAGGATCTTCTTGAAGATATTTTAGGAGTACAATTACGCTTTCTTGCAGTTCTTCCCATACAGGTTTAACAGGTTGTTCATAAAACTCAGCAATTTTTTCTGGGATAGCCATTTTTAAGATAGATACAATTTCTAGAGGAGTTAAATGTTTATCTATAAGAATTAAATCTAGTTGTTTACTTATGTGTTTGGTGTAAATAGAATGATCATTTCTTGAGACAAATAAAAGTCCTTGAGACGCGCGTTCTAAAATATCTTTTCTTTGTTCCTCTTGTAATCTTGAATCTCGTTTATAAAATGGTTCTAAAGATGCTATTTTTTCTTTAAAAAGATAGAGATCCAATGGTATTCTAAATTTTGAAAAGCTTTCTAAAATTTTAGGAGATATTTGGTAAAACTCTTCGTTAAGGCTATTTGTATCTAACTTTTTACTCACTTTATATACACCTTTATTAAATTAGTTGGAGCATGTTCTTCATTTTTCTTAGGATGTCCTGCAGTAATTACCAATACATCTTGAGATTTAAAAAGTGAAGAATTTTCTACATATAGTTCTACCCTTTGTAAATGATCTTTAGGATTTTCATCAATTATAGTTGGAATTACTCCCCAAAAAAAATTCATATATTTTGATACTGTTGGATTTGGACAGAGTCCATAGATGTATTCTTTGGGCCGAAATGAACTGAGGAGTCTTGCAGTAGTCCCTGAGTTTGTATGGGCAAGTAAAGCTTTTGCCTGTAATTTATCTGCTAAAATACACGCTGCATGGGCAATAAACATTTCAGAATGTCCATTAGCAGGTAAATCTATTTGTTTTCTTATTTTAAAGATATTTTTTTCTGCTTCTTCCGCGATTTGTTTTAAGTAGGTTATACATTCTACTGGATATTTGCCTATGGCTGTTTCTTCTGAAAGCATAACACAATCGGTACTATCTAAAATAGCATTTGCTACATCTGTGGTTTCTGCTCTTGTAGGCATTGGATTATTGACCATAGATAAAAGCATTTGAGTTGCTACAATGACTGGTTTTCCCATTTTACGACAAAGTCGTATGATCTTTTTTTGAATAAAAGGAAGTTGAGGAAGAGGGCATTCCAAACCCAGGTCTCCTCTTGCTACCATGATCCCATCGGCAATGGATACAATGTCTTCTAATCGGTCCAAGGCAGCTTGTCGCTCTAATTTGGCAATGATGGGTACACATCTACCTAGTTTTTTATCACAGATTGCCTTTGCTTTGGCAATGTCTTCGGGACCTTGGACAAAAGAAAGGGCAATAGCATCTAGCCCAAGTTCTAGCCCTTCTATTAAGTCCTGTTTGTCTTTTTCTGTAATGGCAGAGAGTTTTAATTTTTTCCCAGGAAAGGTAATTCCCTTGCCTGAACTTATTATCCCACTGTCTTTAGCTTCAAGAATGAGTTCTGTTGGTGAATTTGTTTTTACTTCAAAAGAAAGTCCGCCATCACTTATTTTTACTATATCATTTGGTTTTAAATGTTCTAAGAGGGATTTATCTTCAAATGGAATAAAATTCTCAGATGTTTCTTCTCCTTTACCTAAAAAATAAAAGCTATTCTTATGAATGGTTAAAGGAGATTTTTTTAATTTGCCAATTCTTATTTTAGGTCCACATAAATCTTGTAAAAGAGTAATGGGCTCTTTTAGATCTTCTTCAAGAGTTCTAATTTTTTGGACAAGAGGGGCAAAGTCTTTTGCACTTCCATGAGAAAAGTTTAATCTAAAAATCCTTACTCCTTGAGCTAAAAATTGTTTTAGGACCTCTACATTATTGGAAGCTGGTCCTAAAGTAGCAATAATTTTGGTACGCATTTAACTCTCCTTATAGCTTAAGTTAAGCAGCTAACCTACTAACTATTTATCTTACTTATTTTAAATTTTAAGCTTATTTAAATAAAAAGATATAAACAGTTCAAGTCTATTTTTTTCTTTTTTTAAGATAAATTTATTTTTTTGTAAAACTTTTAAAATTTATCTTGACTTTTACTTGCCTTGGGTGAAAAGAAGTGGTAAAAAGTGGTAAAAAGTGGGCGGATAGTATAAATGTTTAGAGGTCACACTCCCAGAACTATTGATGCAAAAGGAAGATTATTGCTTCCTCCAGATATAAAAGCAGAGATTTTGCGTCTTTCTCCTGAGGGAAAGATTATGTTGACTAATTTTGATCAGTGTGTGGTGGGATATCCTTTGCCAGAGTGGGAAGAGATTGAAAAGAGTTTTTCTTCGTTAAATATGGCCAATAAATTATTTAGAGATTTTCACCGTTTTTTCTTAAGTGGGGCAATGGAAGTTTGCTTAGATAAACAGGGTAGGATTCTTGTTCCTCCTTATTTAAGGGAATATGCACATCTCAGAAAAGATGTGATTTTAGCAGGGGTTGGACGTAAGTTTGAAATTTGGGATATGGAACGCTTTGAATTAAAACGTCGCTCTGTAGAAGAGAATTTTGATTTGGTGATGGATAAACTAGCTGAAAATGGTTTTGAGTTAAGATTTTAAGCGATGAAACATATTTCTGTATTAAAAGAAGAAATAATTTATTGGCTGGAACCAGAAAAAAGAAAACGTATTTTAGATGGCACATTGGGATTAGGAGGTCATGCCAAGGCTTTATTGGAAAAAAGTAAAGCAGAACTGGTAGGGATAGATTTAGATCGAGATGCTTTAAAAGAAGCTGAAAAAAATTTATCTGCTTTTCAAAAAAGGGTTTATTTGTTTCAAGGGAATTATGTTGATTTTGAATACTTTTTGAAAGTTGTAGGTTGGAGTAAAATAGATGGAGTGATTTTAGACTTAGGAGTTTCTTCATTACAGTTAGATGATCCTTCTAAAGGATTTAGTTTTTTAAAACCAGGTCCCTTGGATATGAGAATGAATAAAGATATGGGGGAGTCAGCTTTTCATTTAGTAAATAGAGCTTCTTTTGAGCGGTTAAAAACTATTATTCGGGAATATGGTGAAGAACCTTTGGCTGGTAGGATTGCTAGATTTATTGTGGATAGAAGAAGTAAAAAAAGCATAGAAACGACATTAGAATTAGCTAAAATTGTTGAAGAGGCTTATCCAATAAAAAGAAGACGTAAATCTCGTAATCATCCTGCGACAAAAACATTTCAGGCGCTGAGAATTGCAGTAAATAAAGAGCTAGATTCTTTAGAATATTTTCTAAAAAAAATTGTTAGATATTTAACTCCTGGAGGAAGGATTGCAATAATTTCTTTTCATTCTTTAGAGGATAGGATTGTAAAGAATTTTTTTAAACAAGAAGCAAAGGATTGTATTTGTCCTCCAGAAGTAATGATTTGTAATTGTCAGCATAAGGCTACTTTGAAAATTTTAACACGTAAGCCAATTGTTCCAAAAGATAGTGAGAAAGAATTTAATAAAAGAAGTAGGAGTGCAAAATTAAGAGTAGCTGAGAGAATTTAAATTTTGATATGAAAAAAGAAAATATTATTTTAACTGTTTTAATTTTTACTACTCTTTTTTTAATTTTTTATAAAATTTGGCTTAGTGTTTCTATAGCTGATATGGCCTATGATTATGAAAAAATAAAAAAAGAAATTAATGTGCAACAGAGCTTAAATCGTAAATTAGAGGCAGAAAGAGCTTTTTTGCGCTCTCCTGCTCGTTTAAAAAAAATGGCTTCAAAATTTGGTTTTAGAGCTCCTAAAGAAGGGGAAGTTAGGGTTTTGGCGAAATGATAAATAGATTTTCTAATATTCATATTCAAAGGAGATTTGCCCTAAGAATAGGGATTTTTGCTACTATACTATTTATTGTTTGGTCGTTTTTATTGATTAGAGCCTTTTGGATTCAAATTGTCTGGGGACCTGAATTAGTAAAACGTTCTGCGAATCAATATTTTGTGGAGAATAAGATTCAAGGCTATAGAGGGAAGATTTTAGATAGGAATGGTTTGGTGTTAGCTCAAAGTGTAAAAACATATTCTGTGTTTGTTCATCCCTATGCAGTAGAGAGAAAGTCCTTTGTAGCTAGAAAATTAGCGAATATTTTAGAACAATCTTATTGGATAATTTTAAAAAAATTAAAAAGTAGAAAAAATTTTGTTTGGATTAAGCGCAAAATAAGTGATGTTAAGGCTAAGAAAATAGAAAAATTACATTTAAAAGGGGTTTACCTCACCTCAGAGTTTGCTCGTGTCTATCCTCATGGTCATCTGTTGGGACAGGTTATAGGCTTTACTAACATAGATGGCAAAGGGCTGGAAGGATTAGAAAAAAGTTTTGATAATTACTTAAAGGGTAAGGTTAAGGATACATTGGTATTTAAGGATGCTAAGAGAAGGGTTGTTCGTTTTAATTTTGTGGATGCAAATTTAAATGGTCAAGATGTTGTCTTAACAATAGATGCTAAACTTCAAGCTGTTGTAGAAGATATTTTAGAGAAAACCGTTAGAAAATTTAATGCTAAAGGTGGGCAATTTATTATTGCAGAGGCTCAAACAGGAGAGATACTTGCTTTAGCTAATTATCCTTTTTTTAATCCAAATATTTTTTTTAAATCTTCTGCGTTTAAAAGAAGAAATCGAGCAGCCTTGGATTTATTTGAGCCAGGGTCTACGGCCAAAACTTTTTTAATAGCCTCTGCACTAGAACATAAAAAGTGTCGTCCTAATACTATTTATTACTGTGAACAGGGTAAGTGGAAAATTAATAGGGTTTTTATTCGGGATACCCATGAATATGGTTGGTTACCTGTAAATAAGATTTTAAGGTATTCTAGCAATATAGGAGTAGGTAAAATAGCTCTAGACCTTGGAGCTGAAAATTATTACCACACCCTTTCTCTTTTAGGGTTTACCAAGAAAGTATGCCTTCCCTTACCAGGGAGAGAACAAAGTCTTATTAGGCCCCCAAATCTATGGACAAAAATAGATTTAGTTTCATCTGGATTTGGACAAAGTTGGGCTACTACAGGATTGCATCTTGTTCAAGCTTACTTAAGTTTAGCCAATAAAGGGATGTTTACTCCTTTGCGTTTAGTTTTGACTCCAAAGTTAGATAAACCTATTTCTTATCAAGTTTTTTCCAAAAAAGTTGTAAAACAAGTGTTAAAAATGTTGTGGGAGGTAGTAAATCAGGATGGAACAGGGAAAAATTTAAGGCTTAAAGAAGTTGAATTAGGTGGAAAAACTGGCACAGCTCAGAAGCCAGATTTGGTTCATGGAGGATATAAAAAAGGAGCGTATATTTCTTCTTTTATGGGGTTGGTTCCTGCAAGTAATCCTAAATATGTGCTTTTTATGTTAATAGATGAACCTCAAAATGCTTATTATGGATCTGTTGTTGCTGGCCCTGGAGTTAGAGATATGGTGTTAAGGTTAGGAGCAGAAGACCATTCTATATTTGTTGTTTCTAATAAGAAAAATAGAGTTTCAAAACTTAAACGACCTGTAAATAAAAAAAGTTGTTCTTTTAGAAATATTCAAAATTTACCCGATCTTAGAGGTAAGCCTGTGCGTTATGCTTTGGATATCTTAATACCTAGAGGAGTTGTGCCTTCTTTAAAAGGAAAAGGATTATTTGTGAAAAATCAAATACCTCATCCAGGAGTTCCTTTAAAACAAGGAATGAAGGTAAGTTTAATTTTAACTTATAATGTTAAAGAATTAAAATAGGAAATTTATGGTTAGTTGGCCAGAAATAATCAATTTAGCTAAAAATGGTAAAAGAGTTGTTGCTGATTCGCGTAAAGTTAAAAAAGGTGATATTTTTGTAGCTATTCCTGGAGTGCGAATAGATGGAAGTGTATTTGTTTTAGAGGCCTTGGAAAAAGGGGCATCTTATATAGTCTCAAAAAATAAAAAGGTGTTAAAAAGAGTTGGAAGTAAAGGAATATATCATCCTAATCCATCGTTAGCTTTAGGAGAATTGGCTAAGGCTTATTACTTCCCTCGTGGACAGAAATTAAAGCTTATCGGTATTACAGGAACAAATGGCAAAACTACAGTATGCTTTTTTTTAGAGCATTTATTAAAAAAAGCTGGTTTTAAGGTAGGAATAATTGGAACAGTATTAGTTAGGTGGCCAGGACAAGAACAAAAGTCATTTATGACAACACCTGATTGTTTAACTTTATATCAATTGCTTGCTGAAATGGAAAAGACTGGGGTTGAGATAGTTTGCATGGAAGTTTCTTCTCATGCTTTAAGCCAAGCTAGAATAGCTGGTTTAGAATTTGAAATAGGGGTTTTTACCAACTTAACTCAGGATCATTTGGATTATCATAAAGATATGCAAGATTACTTTAAAGCAAAATCTAAATTATTCCAACAATATGCTAAGAAAGCTGTTTTGTATGGAGATTGTAAATGGGGAAAAGAGATTTTAACCCAGTTTAGTGGAGAAAAATTGTCTTATGGTTTCCATCATTCAAATGATTTTAAGGTATTAAATTATAAACTTTTCCCAGAAAAGATAAAGGCTACGTTTCAATTAAGAGATAAAAATATTGCATTGGAGCTTCCTTTTATAGGAAAATATAATCTTTTAAATGTGTTGGCAGCAATGGGAGTAGGTGAATTTTTAGGAATTTTAAAAGAAAATATTTATGCTTTTGAAAGTTGTCCTCCTCCACCAGGACGTATGGAATTGGTCAACAATGAACAAGGTCTTGGTGTGATTATAGATTATGCTCATACTCCTGATGCCTTAGAAAATGTATGCAAATCGTTAAAAGAATTGCCTATTAACAAGTTGGTTGTAGTTTTTGGCTGTGGAGGAGATAGAGATAAAATCAAAAGACCTTTAATGGCTAAAGCTGTTTCTAGGTGGGCTGACTTCGCCATTGTAACTACAGATAATCCAAGGTTTGAAGCCCCAGAGGAAATTATTAAAGATATTATAAAAGGGTTTTCTTCTGAGTTTAAATATCTGGTAGAAATGGATAGGAAGATAGCCATCTCTAAGGGACTAAACATGCTGGGAAAACAAGATATTTTGCTAATTGCAGGTAAAGGACACGAAGATTATCAAGAAATTTGTGGAGTAAAATATCCGTTTTCAGATAAAGAGGTTGTGTTTAAAATTTTAGAGGAAAATAATAATTAGTAAGGAAACTTTAAAGTATGCAATTAAATTTAAATGATATAATAAAAGCTACTAATGCTATTGGTGATTTTGAAGATATAGACATACCAGTTAAGAGTATAAAAACAGATAGTAGAACAGTAGAGCCTGGAGATGTGTTTATTTGTCTATGTGGAGATCGCTTTGATGGACATACTTTTGCGAAAGAGGCAGAAAAAAAAGGTGCAATAGCATTAGTTGTTCATAGACCTTTAGACTTTATCCCCTCTATTCCAGTACTTTTAGTAAACGACACAGTAAAAGCTTTAGGCGATATTGCGTGTTTTTTAAGAACAAATACTAAAGCAAAGGTAGTAGCTATAACAGGATCTTGCGGTAAAACTACAACAAAAGAAATCGCTTATGCTGTGTTATCTCAAAAATTTAAAGTTGGTAAAAATCTAGGTAATTGGAATAATCAAATAGGAGTTCCTCTTTCTATTTTTCAATTTCAAGGAGAAGAGGATATTTGGCTTTTAGAAGTTGGAATAAATAATAAAAGAGATATGGATGAATTAGGATCTATTTTAAGGCCAGATATTGCTCTTATTTTGAATGTAGGACCATGTCACTTACAAGGACTTAAAGATGAAGAAACAGTTGCAGAAAATAAATCTAAATTGTTAAAGTATGTTAATATCGATGGAGTTGCTATTATAAATGGAGATAATAAGGCTTTGAAAGAAACTACGAGTAAGTATAACATTAATAAGATGTTTTTTAGTAAGGGAGAAGATATAGATATTAAATTTATGGGATTAGTAGATAGGAAGGGTAAATTTTTAATCAAATATAATAATCAAGAAGGGACAATAATACTCCCTTTTTGGGGAAATCATTTTGAAGAAAATTTAAGAGCAGTATTATATTTATCTTTTTACTTTAAATTAGATTTCAAAGATATTCTAACTGGTTTAGAATCATTAAATTTACCTAATCAAAGATTTAAAGTTGTAGAAAGTGATAAATACATTATTATTGACGATACATATAATGCTAATCCTATGTCAATGAGAGCCTCTTTATTAGCAACAAAAGAACTGGCTAAAAATCGTTCGTTTGCAGTTGTTCTGGGAGACATGGCTGAGTTGGGTGAAAGAGAAGAAGTGGAACATCATAAGTTAGGTTTGTTTTTGAAAACAATAAAACCTGATGTAGTGTTTTATAAAGGTAAGTGTGCTAAATTAGTTCAGGATACCTATGGACGAGAGAATTTCTTTATTGTGAATGACGAGGATGAATTTATTTCTTTTTATAAAAATTCTAACTTTAAAGATGGAGTGATTTTATTTAAGGCTTCTCGTTCTATTGGTTTGGAAAAATTATTAAATAAATTTAAACTTGAGGTTGGTTATTAATGTTTTATCATCTTTTATATCCCTTATCGTCACATTATTCTGTCTTGAATGTATTTAGGTATATAACATTTAGAAGTATATATGCTTTATTAACAGCATTATTGTTAAGTATTATTTTTGGTCCAAAGTTTATAAAGTGGTTAAAAAGCATTAGATGTAGCCAATATATCCAAGAAGATGTAGAGTGTCATAAGAAAAAAGAAGGCACTCCAACAATGGGTGGATTGCTGATAGGTTTTTGTGTTTTAATAAGTGTATTTTTATGGGCAGATTTGACTAATAAATATATTTGGTTGACTATATTTGTATTTGTAGGATTTGGTTTAGTTGGTTTGTATGATGATTATTTAAAAGTTATTAAGAAAAGAAATAAAGGATTGAGTGCTAAAGGAAAGTTTTTAGGACAGGTTATTGTTTCAATTGGTGTTGTCACTCTACTTTTAAACTGGCCTGGTTATAATACAAGTTTATTAGTTCCCTTTTTTAAAAATTTACATCCTGACTTAGGTTGGTTTTATGTTTTTTTTGCAGTTTTTGTTATGGTGGGTTCTTCTAATGGAGTTAATTTAACAGATGGATTGGATGGATTGGCAATAGGACCAAGTATTGTTTGTGCAGGATGTTTTACATTGTTTGTTTATGTGGCAGGCCATGTGAATTTAGCAAAGTATCTTCAAATTGCTTATATCCCTGGAGTTGGGGAGGTAGCAGTGTTTTGCTCGGCTTTAGTAGGTGCTGGTTTGGGTTTTTTATGGTTTAATGCCTATCCTGCAGATGTTTTTATGGGTGATGTAGGTAGTCTTAGTCTTGGGGGAACTCTTGGCTTTATTTCTGTTTTATGTAAGCAAGAGCTAATTTTAGTTATTGTGGGTGGGCTCTTTGTAATAGAAACTCTTTCTGTGATTTTACAGGTTGGGTATTTTAAACTAACCAAAGGTAAAAGAATTTTTCGTATGGCCCCGCTACATCATCATTTTGAATTACAGGGAATACCAGAATCAAAAATAATTGTGCGTTTTTGGATTTTGTCTATTTTATTGGCTTTAGTAGCTTTGAGTACCTTAAAGTTAAGGTAAAGAGGTAAAAGTGAGAGAACTTGTTTTTAAAGGACAATTAAAAGGACATAAAGCAGTTGTTGTAGGATGTGGTCGTTCTGGTCAAGCTGCAGTTAATTTGCTTGTGGCTTTAGGAGCAGATGTTTGCCTTGTAGAGAGGAATAAAAATAAAATCTCTTCTACTATCTTAGATTGGGTAGAGGAAAAAAATGTAAAATTGATTTTAGGAGAACATAAAAAATCACATTTTAAAGGAGCAAACCTTGTAGTTTTAAGCCCAGGAGTGCCTTTAAATCGTATCCGTTCTTTTGTTCCTTCCAATGCGTTTATTTGTTCGGAATTAGAGTTGGCCTCTTGGTTTGTAGATAAACCTATTATTGCAATTACTGGAACTAATGGAAAAACCACTACTACTTTGCTTATTGCTCATGTTTTAAAACAGGCAGGGAAAAAGGTTTTTGCTGGAGGAAACTTAGGTGTTCCCTTAAGTGAGTATGTATTAGGAGGGGAGCAAGTAGATTTTTTGATATTAGAGGTTAGTAGTTTCCAGCTTCAGGGATGTAATTCTTTTAGGCCTCAAGTAGCGATTTTACTTAATTTTTCTCCCAATCATCTTGATTTCCATTTAACAGAAGAAGAGTACTGGGAGGCAAAAATAAAACTTTTCATTAAACAAAAACAAAATGATATAGGAATTTTTCCTTTAGAGCTAAAACCCAAAATAGAAGAATTGAATTTATCATGTTCTAGAGTTTACTTTATACCTTCTAATCGTTTTCAACATGAATTTTTAATAGGTGAGCATAACCAAGCTAATATGGAAGCAGCATTTCTAGCTTTGAGGTATATAGGATTTAGTGAACAAGACTTTGCAGAATATAGCAAAGACTTTAGACCTCCAGAGCATAGAATGGAATTTTTTTGGAAATGGAAAAATATTGCATTTGTCAATGATTCTAAGTCCACAACGGTGGCCTCACTAAAGGCTGCTTTGGAATCAGTTAATAATCCAATTAGACTTTTATGCGGGGGAATATTTAAAGGAGGAGACTTAAAGGAGTTACGTGATATTGTAAAAAACAAAGTAAAAAAAATATATTTATTTGGAGAAAGTAAAGATATATTCCAAAATTCATTGAATGATTGTTGTCCTATTAGATGGTTTGAAACTTTAGAAGATGTATTTAAAGAATTAAGAGAAGACTTATTAAAAGAAGAAGACTCAGAAGTAGTAATGCTTTCACCAGCAACATCTAGTTTTGATTTATTTAAAGACTATAAAGATAGGGGAAATAAATTTAAAATGTTAGTCAGGAAGTACTTTGAAAATGGTCAACAGCTTTAAAGATTATAATAGAAATAGTCATATAGATTATTGGTTGCTTATAGCTGTATTGGGACTATCTATTATTGGATTGATAATGGTTTTTAGTTCAAGTGCTATTTTAGCTAAACAAAATTATAATAATAAACTGTATTTTTTTGAGAGACAACTTATATTCTTTTTTATTGGAATTATAATTATGCTGATTTCTTTAAAAATACCTGTGAAATTTTGGATAAAATTTAAATATGTCTTTGTGAGTATAGGTATTTGTCTTTTGGCTTTAACAGTATGTTCCCCTTTAGGGATAGAAGCAGGTAATGCTAAAAGGTGGTTAGATTTTAAATTTTTTACTTTTCAGCCATTGGAAATAGTAAAGGTATTTTTAGTTTTTTATTTAGCTTATTTTTATGCTAATAAACAGGATAAGATTCAGAGTTTTGGAATTGGCATTTTACCGCCTTTAGTTATTACTTTATTTTTAAGTGCGTTGTTAATTTTGCAGCCAGATCTAGGTGGAGCCGCTTTTTTACTGTTGTTATTTCTAAGTGTTGCTTTTGTAGGGGGAGTACCTTTAGGAAAATTGTTTGGGTTAGGTATAGCAGGTATAGGCGGATTATTGTTTTTTATCTTTTCTGCTTCTTATAGGATTAAAAGAGTGGAAGCTTTTTTACATCCTTTTTCTGATCCAGGAGATAAAGGTTATCAACTAGTCCAGTCATTTTATGGTTTAGCTAATGGAGGTCTTTTAGGAGTGGGATTGGGAGAAGGAAAACAGAAATTTTTTTATCTTCCAGAGGCTCACAATGACTTTATTTTAAGTATTTTGGGAGAGGAAATGGGATTTATTGGTCTTAGTATAGTATTTTTGCTTGTGCTTATCTTATTTTGGAGATGGCTAAAAATAGTATTATCTCAAGAAGATTTAGAAAACAAGTTATTAGCTTTTGGTTTAGGATTAATTTTGTTGGTTGGGATGTTTTTAAATATGGGAGTTGTGTTAGGGGTTCTTCCTCCAAAAGGAGTAACCATGCCATTTGTAAGTTATGGGGGAAGTAGTTTATTAAGTTCGTTTTTGTGTGTTGGTATTTTACTTAAGTTAGAGAGAAAAGGTTAAATATGCAAAAAGTAGTATTAGCAACAGGCGGGACAGGTGGACATATTTTTCCTGCCCTAGCTGTAGCTGATGAATTGAAAGCTAGATTCCCAGAAATAGATATTTTGTTTATAGGTGGAAAATTCGGACCTGAAAAAAAATTGGTTTCTTCTAAGGGATATAAATTTTTGGGGTTACCCATTAAAGGGGTTATAGGAAGAGGTTTAAAGGGAATAGGGCAAGGTATACTTTTAATTGGATCAATGGTTAAAAGCATTTTCTATCTTGGAAGATTTAAGCCTGATGTAGTGTTAGGTTTTGGAAGTTATGCCGCTTTTACTCCTGTTTTAGCTGCTAAATTGCTGAGGATAAAGACTGCTATTCATGAACAAAATATATTTCCTGGTGTTACTAATCGTTTGTTGGGAAAAAGAGTAGATAGAGTTTTTCTGTCCTTTGTAGATGAGTTTCATCTTTTTCCATCAGAAAAAGTTATTATAACAGGCAATCCTGTGCAGAAGAAGTTTTTTAAAATAAAACCAAAGGAGAATTTTTCTTCTAGAAATCTTCTAGTAGTTGGTGGAAGTCAAGGTGCTACTGTTATTAATAAGGCTATTGTAAATTGCTTGAAAGAGTTAAAAAGTGCTAAAATTAATATTTGGCACCAAACAGGAGAGAAAGACTTTGAGTGGGTCAAAAAAGTGTATGATAAGATTTATCCAAAGGCCAAAGTGGAGCCTTTTATTGAAGATATGCCACAGGCTTATGAATTTGCTGATTTAGTTTTATGTAGAGCTGGAGCATCTACTATTGCGGAGCTTATTGTGGTAAAAAGGCCAAGTATTTTGGTGCCATATCCATATGCTACTCATGATCATCAATTAAAAAATGCACGCGTATTGGAAAAACAAGGCGCTGGGATGATACTTATGCAACCTTATTTGGGAGAAATAAATCTTTCAGCTATTATTACTGATCTATTGGATAGTCCTCATAAATTAAGACAAATGGCAAATGCATATCAAAGTTTTGGGTATAATAGAGCATCTGAAAATATTGTAATGGAGTTGGAGAAATTAGTAAATGAAAATTAAAGTAAAAAGAATACATATGATAGGAATTGGTGGCTCTGGAATGTGTGGGATTGCAGAAGTATTGTTAAATTTAGGCTATAAGGTGAGTGGTTCAGATTTAGTAGAGGGAGCTAGTGTAAAGAGACTTAGAGCTTTAGGAGCTAAAATTTATATTGGACATAAAGAAAGTAATATTCAAAAGGCCCAAGTTGTAGTGAAATCAACCGCAGTAAAAGACAATAATCCAGAAATTAAGGCTGCCCAAAAAAAGAAAATTCCCATCATTCCTAGAGCAGAAATGCTAGCAGAACTTATGCGTTTAAAAACAGGCATTGCTGTAGCTGGAACTCATGGTAAAACTACCACCACATCGTTTTTAGGCACTATTTTTAAGGAAGCAGGCTTGGATCCTACTGTTATTATTGGAGGGCGTTTAAATGCCTTTGGTAGTAATGCTGTTTTAGGAAAAGGAGAATATTTTATAGCTGAAGCTGACGAGTCAGATGGTTCTTTTTTATGTCTCTTCCCTATAATGAATGTAGTAACAAATATAGATGCAGATCATTTGGACTTTTATCCAAATTTAGAAGCAATTAAAAAGGCATTTTTACGTTTTATGAATGCAGTTCCTTTTTATGGTCTTAATGTAGTTTGTGGCGATGATCCAAATATTAGAGAGCTTATATCAAAAATAAAAAGGCCTGTTCTTACTTATGGTTTTGGGCCAGATAATGATTTACAAGCTAAAATAAACGAGTGTGATCGAGGAAGTTGTTTTGAAGTTTTTTGGAAGAATAAAAGACTTGGAGAGGTTTGTTTGCCTCATCCAGGAGAACATAATATTTTAAATGCACTTGCAGCTATTGGTATTTCTTTAGAAGTAGGCATCCCAGAGCAAAAAATATTTAAAGGCCTATCGCGTTTTCAAGGTGTGGGTAGAAGATTTGAGATTAAAGGAGAAAAAAATAACATTGTGGTTGTAGATGATTATGGCCATCATCCTACAGAAATAGAGGCAACTTTAAAAACAGCTAGACAATGTTATCCTAAAAGAAGAATTGTTGTCTTATTCCAACCTCATCGTTTTACTCGCACCAAAGCTCTTTTTGGAGAATTTTGCCAAGTCTTACAAGGAGCAGATTTGCTATTATTAACAGAAATATATCCTGCTTCAGAAAAACCTATCCCTGGTATTAGTGGTTTTACTCTGGCTCAGGGGATTAAACAAATGGGTAAAGATGTTTTGTTTTTTGAAAATTTTGAGCAAGTAAGGGAACAATTAAAAGATATATTAAAGCCTGGTGATTTGTTCTTAACGCTTGGAGCAGGAAGTGTATATAAAGTTGGGGAATATTTTTTAAAATGAGAAAAATATCAAATCCAGATTTAAGTCAGTTTAGCTCTATTAGATTATTATCTCAAGGAGGGAATTTATATTTATTAGAAGGTATTAATGATTGTAAATATTTGGAGGAACTTTATAAAAAAGATAAAAAACCATTTATTGTTGGTAATGGAACAAATGTTATTTTTTATCCTTTTGTAAAAAGGGATATTGTAAAGTTAGTAAAACATAGGGAAATTAAAATATTAAAAGAAAATAAAAATGAAGTATATATACAGGTTGATGCTTCTTATCACTTAAAAAGTCTTCTTAGGATATGCTTAAAAGAAGGTTGGAGTGGAATTGAAGGATTGGTTGGGATACCTGCTAGTCTAGGCGGAGCAGTTTCTATGAATGCTGGTTCTTTTGGATACTGTATAGGAGATGTATGGACTAAAATAACTGTTTGGACTCCCAATGGGATTTTAGAAATAAAAAAAGAGGAAGTAAATCTTGAATATAGAAAATGTGACTTTGGTCAACGAGACTATCTAATTTTAGATGTTGTTATGTGTTTAAAGAAAAAAGACAGCTTAAAAGTTAAAGAAGAAACACAGAAATGGTATTTGAAGAAAAAACAAAACCAGCCTTTATCTTATCCAAGTGCTGGCTGTATATTTAAAAATCCTTCGTTTACAAAAAGTGCTGGGCAAATCTTAGATGAATGCGGTTTTAAAGGGGTTAGAAAAGGAGATGTTTGTTTTTCTACTAAGCATGCTAATTTTTTATTAAATTTGGGTAAAGGAAGAGCAGAAGATGCTATTTATCTAATAAAAAAGGCCCAAGAAGAGGTTTTAAAACGATATGGATTTTTATTAGACCTAGAGGTAATTCTACTTAATTTATGAGAATAAAAAATTGTGTGAAATAATATGTCAACTTATACAATGAAAACATCTTATATTACAAGACATAGTAAAAAGAAAAGGAAATTATCTTTACGAGTTATATTTTCATTTATTTTAGCTATATTTATAATTATTTTATCTTTGTTTTTTATTTTAAAAATTTATACATATCTTACAACAACTAGTTTTTTTTCAATAAAGCATATTAAAATTTATGGAAATAAAATATTGACTGATAATGATATTAAGTCTTTTTTAAATTTAAATTTGGGAGATAATCTTTTAAGTATTAATATTTCTGAGTTGAATTATAAACTTTATACCAATAATTGGATTAAAAGTTGTTTGATAAAAAGAGAACTGCCAGATACAATTACTATTTATGTAGAGGAAAAAGAACCTTGTTTTTTATTATTAGATAATGATAATAATATTTTTTACGCTGATATAAATGGCAATAAAATATCTAAAGTTTATTCTTCTAAATATATTTCTCTTCCTATTTTAAAATTAAGAACAGAAATGGATAAAAATATTTTGAAAAATATTATAGTTGCTTTTAAAGAAAAAAGATTTCCTTTTTCCTTAGATCAAGTACAACATATTGTAGTAGATAGTTTTCAGACAGAATTTTTTATAAAAGATATTGATACAGCTATTTTTTTAGAAAACAACGATATTAGAAGAGAGTCGATTTTTTTAAGTAAAGTTATTTCAGATTTAAGTGCAAAAAGAGAACTTAATAAAGTTAACAGGATAATAGTAATAGGAAATAAGATTTGGGTGTCCTATAGGAGACATTTTTTAAAGCCTTAAACAAAGGAGCTTTTTATGGCCAGGGACAATAATTTAGTAGTGGGATTGGATCTTGGCACCACAAAAATTTGCTGTGTAGTTGGTGAAGTAACAGAAGATGGAGTAGATGTAATAGGTATTGGTACAAGTCCTTCTACAGGGTTGCGTAAAGGGGTTGTGGTTAATATTGACCAGACAGTTCGCTCTATTCAAAGAGCAGTAGAAGAAGCAGAGTTAATGGCTGGCAGGGAAATACATTCAGTATATACTGGTATAGCTGGTAGTCATATAAAAGGTTTTAATAGTCATGGAGTAATTGCTGTTAAGGGCGGTGAAGTTAGTTCAAAAGATGTGGATAGAGTTATAGATGCTGCTAAGGCAGTTGCCATTCCTTTAGATAGGGAAGTGATTCATATTTTACCTCAAGAGTTTATAGTTGATGAACAGCGGGGTATTGCAGATCCGCTTGGTATGGCTGGAGTGCGATTAGAGGTTAAAGTCCATATTGTTACTGGTGCGGTAAGTAGTGCTCAAAATATTATTCGTTCTTGTCATAGAGCAGGCTTAGATGTGGAGGATATTGTTTTAGAATCTTTGGCATCTGCTAAATCAGTACTTACAGATGAAGAAAAAGAAATAGGAGTTGCCTTAGTTGATATTGGAGGAGGAACTACTGATATAGCAATTTTTTCTAAAGATTCTATCAGGCATACAGCTGTTTTAGCAATAGGAGGGACAAATTTAACTAGTGATATTGCTTATGGTTTGAGAACTCCTATGGGAGCAGCAGAACAAATAAAAGTGAAATATGGATGCGCATTAGCTGATTTAGTAAGGGATAATGAAGTTATAGAGGTACCTAGTGTTGGAGGCAGACCTTCTCGCAAGTTATCACGTCATATTCTAGCAGAAATATGTGAGCCAAGAATGGAAGAACTTTTAGTCCTTGTAGAGCAGGAATTGGTTCGTTCTGGCTTTAAAAAATCTATAGCTGCAGGAGTAGTGCTTACTGGCGGAGCTGCTTTAATTGATGGAATTCAGGAGTTAGGAGAGCAAATTTTTAATTTACCTACTAGAGTTGCTAGCCCTATAAATGTAGGTGGGCTAAAAGATGTGGTAAATAGTCCTATGTATGCTACTGCTGTTGGTCTTTTAAAATACGGAGCAGAAAAAATAGCTCAGGGAAGTAAGTTTAGAATTAGAGATAAAAATATTTTTAACAGAGTTCTTGGTAGAATGAAAAAGTGGTTTTCAGACATTAGTTAAACTTAGAAAATAAAATTGACCATAATTTGAGCTAAGTTTAAAATTTTTGGAAGGAGGAGACAATGGAATATTTAGAGTTAGAAATGGAAGGCAATGCTAAAATAAAAGTTGTTGGTGTTGGTGGGGGTGGAGGAAATGCTATTAATAATATGATTTGCTCTGCTATGCGTGGCGTGACCTTTATTGCCGCGAACACAGATCTCCAAGCCCTTAAAAGTTCTAAAGCAGAATATAAAATTCAACTAGGAGAAAAATTAACTAAGGGATTAGGTGCAGGAGCTAATCCTGAGGTAGGAAAGGAAGCAGCTTTAGAAAGTGCAGACGCTATTAAGGAAATTTTAGAAGGCAGTGATATGGTTTTTGTTACTGCTGGAATGGGGGGTGGAACAGGTACAGGAGCTGCACCAGTCATAGCCCAATTGGCAAAAGAAATGGGAGCGTTAACTGTAGCAGTAGTAACTAAGCCTTTTTATTTTGAAGGCAAAAGGCGGCTTGCCATTGCAGAACAGGGTATTAAAAACTTAAAAGAAGTTGTAGATAGTATTATAACCATTCCAAATGATCGCTTGCTTAATTTGGCTTCCAAAAAAGCCACATTTTTGGAGATGCTTAAAAAGGCAGATGAAGTATTATATTATGCAGTTAAGGGTATCTCTGATCTAATTATGGTGCCAGGCTTAATCAATTTAGATTTTGCTGATGTAAAGGCTGTAATGTCAGAAATGGGATTAGCTTTGATGGGCACAGGTATTGCTCAAGGAGAAGGCAGGGCTAGAGAGGCAGCTTTAAAGGCTATTAATAGTCCTTTGTTAGAGGATGTTTCTATTGAAGGCGCAAGAGGTATTTTGATGAATGTTAGTTGTGGCCCTGATCTAACAGTTGATGAAATTAGTGCAGCTGCAGATATTATTCACGAAGCTGCTCATGAAGATGCCAAAATTTATTTTGGAGCAGTTCTTGATGAAAATATTGGAGATGAATTGAGAATTACTGTTATTGCTACAGGTATAGAGGATAAAGAAGAACAACCTCCTGCAGAAGAAAAGGTAACGTCTTTTACAGAGATAAAGAAAAAGAATGAAAAGGCATTAAGACAAGTAAAGCCTCATTCTCCTGAAATAGAGAATAAGGAAGATTTAAGAGTGCCTGCATACTTACGAAAAAGAGGAAAAAGTTTTACTCAACCTACTGAAGATAATTCTGGAAAAGGAGAGGATTTTGTTTTTGAAGAAGAAGAGTTTGAAATTCCTACATTTATTAGAATGCAGGCAGATTAAAAATATAAATTATAGGGTATTTAGGTATTAGGCTGATTAATAGTTTTGAGTTTTAATTTAGACAAAGAAATTTTATTTTGGGGTAGAGATAAGGTTCCTTCCCGAGAGTGGGGAGGAAGGTTACCAATAGCTTTAATTTTTCCTGAGAAAAAAAACTTAGCTCTTTCTACGCTGGGCTGGCAAGCTGTTTTTAGATCTTTGATTAAAGAGGATGATTTTGTAGTAGAACGATTTTGTGGACAAGGGGAAGATGAAAAAGATTTTAAATCCCTTGACAATCATCTTCCTCTCTCCTCCTTCCCTATTTGGTGTTTTAGTCTTAATTTTGAATTAGATGCTTTAAATATCTTGCGTTATCTTAAGAAACATAACTTTTCTCTTAAAGCCCAACACAGAACACACTTCCCTCTTTTAATTGGTGGTGGCCCTTTAGCCTTTCTTAATCCATTTCCCTTGTTACCTGCTTTTGATTTTATGTTTGTGGGAGAAAGTGAAAAGGATTTTGTACCTCTTTTGCAAAATTTAAAAAGGGCTTACTTACAGGGTGCTCAAAAAAATGATTTGGTAGAGTTGGCGCTTAGTTGGGACTGTGTTCTTACAAAAGAAAAAAAAGCAAGACGGGTATTTCAATCTTCTTTTTTTCCTGCATATTCTCTTTTTGTGTCCAATAAAAGTGCTTTCCCAGATACTTTTTTACTGGAGATAAATAGAGGATGCCTTTATGGTTGTAGATTTTGTGCCGCAGGATATATTTATCGCCCTTTTCGGGAAATTTCCTTAAAAACAGCTAAAGAGATTATAAAAAAAGTACAGCCTAAAAAAGTTGGATTAGTTGGCACTGCCTTAACTGATTGGCCTTATTTAAAAGAGTTTTTATATTGGTTGGCAGAAAATAAAATAAAATTTAGTCTTTCTTCTCTTAGAATCGAAGCCTTAGACAAAGACTTTCTTATTTTTTTGCGTAAACAAGGTATAAGAAGTATTACTTTGGCTGTTGAAGGTATAAGTCTTAAAATTCGTCAATCTATAAACAAAAAGTTTCCAGAGAAAAAATTTTGGGAAGTAGTAAGTAATATTTCTAAATTACAATTTAACACCTTAAAATTATATTTTATTTTAGGCTTTCCAAATGAACAAGAAGATGATTTTAAAGAACTAGAAATTTTTTTGAATAGATTAAATAAAGTTAGAGCAGAGGCAAAAGGAAAAAAGAAAAAGGGACTAGATTTAATCCAAATTAGTGCTAGCATTTTAGTACCAAAACCCTGGACCCCTTTACAATGGATTGGCGTAGAAGATTTAGATATTTTAGAAGAAAAAATAAAGAAATTTAAAAAAATAGTGAAAAAATTTTCAGGAATAAGATTTAGTGGAGAAAAACCTATTTTATCCCACATTCAGGCAGTATTAGCTAGAGGAGATGAGCAAACTTTTTCATTTATTGAAACTGCCTTAAATGAGAACTCTTGGATTAAGGCCTATAAAAAAGAATACAAAAAAATTAAACAATATTTAAAAGAAAAAGATAAGGATACAGTATTTCCTTGGGACAATATTATTCAAGGCATTAATAAAGAATATCTATACAAAGAGTTTTTATTTTTTTATAAACAAAAACAGACAAGTTCGTGTAAAAAAGACTGCTTTAAGTGTTCTCAATGTGGGATAAGTAAATTTATAGAAGGTAAAAATGAAGATATTATTTAATGCTTTTGGTCCTTTATATTTTAAGCTAAAAGAGATGAATTTAAATACAGAAGTTAAACTTCCTCTTTTTGTCAAAACAATACAAGATCTTTTAGAATATTATAATTTATCTGATGAAGAAGTAGAAGCTTGTTTTGTAAATGGGAAAATAGTTCCATTTGATACAAGATTAAAAGATGGAGACAGAGTAGGGCTAGTTCCGCCAGGAATCCCTGGGCCATATAGACATTTACTTGGAATAAAAGATTCTAAAAAAAGGAGATTTTAAATGCCTTATATTGACAAAAATAAAAGGGAATTGTTTGATAAATATTTAGAAGAAATAGCAAAATCTATAAAAAATGAAGGAGAATTAAATTATTGTTTTTATAAGCTAAGCTGCTTATTAATAGAAAGAATAGGAGAAAGTTATGCAAACCTTAGTATGTGTTCTTCTGCTATGGAACATGCTAAGTTGGAATGGTATAGAAGAAAGTTAGTACCTTATGAAGACAAAAAAATAAAAGAGAATGGAGATATTTAATTTAAAATTTCACTTTTTATATGTCTTTTATAGCACTTAGAACATTGATATGGTTCTAGTCTATTTTTTAAATGATGTTTTCTAAACAGTCTATATTTCTTATCCCACCATATTTCTTTTAAAGAATTTTTATTAAGGTCTCCAAAGTTTTGTGGCTTTAAGTAGTATTTTTTATGAAAATAGTAATGTGTTGTTTTCCCTTTGATTGGTAACATGTGAAAAACACAGGGGTATATTTGTTTATTAGAACCAATCGTAGTTGACCATTGTATATTTTCTGTACATGGAGAATGTTGTTTTTGGAGAAGATTTATAGCTAAATTTGTATTATAACGTTTGGCCATGTTTTTTAAAAGATTTAAAAGTTTTTTTTGTTGGTTTGTAAGATTTTCTATAAAAATTAATTCATTTTCTAATTCTGGAGTTAAACATAAAGTAAGAGGATTGATTACAATTTCTGAAAAAATTTGTTGTTTTATAATAGATAAAAGACCTTCTAGTTCATTAAAGGTAGATTTAAATACTATATAGGCTAAATGTAGTGCTGGAGTCTGAATATTGTGTAATTGTTTATAATGTTTTATGTTTTGAGCTAATGATATAATTTTTTTAAAGGAAGTGCCTTTGCGAATAGAATCATTGGTCGCAGGAGTTGTACCTGCAAGGGAAAAAGCTAGGATATCGAGCCTTGAAGAGAGTATTTGGTTTAACATATTGTCATTTAATAACATCCCATTTGTTGTTAATCCTACCTTAATTTTTTTATTTTTTAAGTAGGAGATCATTTCTAATAGGTTAGGATAGAGTAGAGGTTCTCCCCAGCCTTGAAGGTAAACAAGTTCTACATTCCTTAGAAGTGGATTAAGTGCTTCAAGTATATTTAAAGGAATGTCTCTTTTTATCCAGTAAGGTTTTAAAATAGTATGAGGACAATAGGTACATTGAGCATTACAATTGGAAGTAATCTCAACTTGGATCCAAGAAAATACAGGGTTAAGAAATTTTTTTAAAATCATAGGCTAATCTCTTTTTCTAAACAAATGTATATCTGTTTAAATTATTTTTCAATAATAATAAATAATATGAATAAAAAGTTTTTTGGTTTAGAATAGAGTAGAGATAGAGTAGAGAGCGAAAAAATTTAAGATAGTGATATTTTTAATTTAGTAAAAATTGAATAAAAAAGTTGACGGCGAAATCATTTAGGTATAAAAGACTTCTTCCTATGACGCCCGGGTGGCGGAATTTTGGTAGACGCAAGGGACTTAAAATCCCTCGGTACATTGTACCGTGCCAGTTCGAGTCTGGCCCCGGGCACCAGAGATAAAAAAAAGCTGAAAGCTCTTGGCTTTCAGCTTTTTTTATTTATTATCATAGTGAATTCTGCAAACTATCCTTCAATAGCAATTTTTTTCGCTTTAGCCTTTTCACTTTTAGGTAAAGTAATAGTTAAGACTCCTTTTTTATATTTTGCCTTAATTTTACTTTCATCTACTTCAGAAGGTAAAGGAATTGCCCTATAAAAGGAACCATAACTTACTTCCATTCTTACAATATTGTCTTTTTCACTTTTAGATTCTTGTTTTTTCTCACCTTGTAAAATAAGGTAATTATTTTCTAGCCTTACATCTAAATCTTTAGTATCAAGGCCTGGAATTTCAGCTTTTACGATTATCTCATCGTCATTTTCTCTCACTTCTACTGCAGGAGCAAAAGTAGTACTTAACTCTCCATTGCCCCACCAAGTTTCTCTTAACATTCTGTCCATTTGATCAAATAAGTCAAATACACTGCTCGTAGGAGTGAGAACACTTTCTTGTTTTCTTCTTAAACTTGGTACAAATTTTTCTAACATGGCTCTCACCTCCTTTTTAAGATTTTATTTATTCTGCAGTAATGCTAATTTTTCTTGGTTTAGCTTTTTCAGCTTTAGGTAAGAAAAGGCTGAGTACTCCATTTTTTAAGTGAGCCTTAATTTTATCTTTGTCTACAATTTCTGAAATAGTAAATTGACGTCGAAATTCCCCTGGCACAAATTCTACATGAATATCTTTTGCCTTTTCTGGCTTATCCCATGTTACTTTTGCTTTTATTTCTAGTTCATTTTCTTTTAAGTCCAAGTCTAAATTCTGTTTATCTACTCCAGGTATATCCATGAGAATATAAAAACCTTCTTCTTTTTCTACAATATCTGTGTATGGAGAAAATACAATTTCTTTTGTTTGTTCTTTTTTGTTTATTGCTTGAGTCATTTTACTCCTCCTTAATTGCTTTCTATTTCAATTTTTTTAGGTTTATTTGCAGTAGATTTTGGGAGTATTATTTCTAATAATCCATTTTTCATTTTTGCTTTAATATTATCTGCATCAATAGGAACATTTAAATTTATTATCCTTTGAAATACTCCTGTTGGCCTTTCTTGACGATAATAATTACCTTGTTCTATTTTTCTTTCTCCTTTTAATACAAGGCTACCGTCAGTTAATGTAAGTTCAATATCTTCAATTTCAAGTCCTGGAAGCTCACTGTAGACATAAATATTGTCTTCATCTTCATAAATATTAATTGGTGGATAAGCTATTCTTTTCTGACTTATAACACTTGGACGAAAAAATTCATCAAAAATACGATCAAATTGTCTTGGTAAATCATAAAATGTACCTAAATCTATAACCATTTGTTCACCTCCTACGTTTTATTTTCATTTTTATAAATAAAAACAAAAGAAAAATAGTCAAGAGGGTGACCTAATTTTTTTCTTAACTTGAATTAGACTCAGTTAATATAGAGTTTAGGAAGGGCATTTAGGGGAACAAGCACTGCTATGGCATATGGATATGATATGAAATTCTGATTTTTGAAATTTATATAAGTGGTTTTTTAGTAAAAATTTAACAGCAGGGAAAAAATAACTTTAAGTCTATTATGCAAAGATATTGATAATAGAGCCTACCATGTTATCATAGGTTTGAATACTTTTTACATTAGCTGCAAAAGAATTTTCATTTATAATTTGATTTACCATTTCTGTGGCCAGATCCGTATTACTCCCCTCTACTAACACGTTTTTTTGCTCCACATAATTAGTGGTTTCATTTTGTTCTAATTCTATTTTTTCTACTAAGGGGCCAGGTTCAGAGCTTTGGATAATTTGAGATACATATACTCCTTTATCTTCTGGACCTGTTTGCAGATCTGCTCTGCTAGCTTTAAACTCTGGAGTGTTTATATTAGCCACATTATTAGCACTTACATCCTGCAAGGTGCTAAAACTCGTTAGAGCTGAAAGAGATGGGTAAATGTTCATTTTTCACCTCTCTTGAGGTTGGTTGGTTATAAGATAGTAAACCTTTTCTACAATTTTTTGTTTATGAACAATATTTATCATTTTAGGTTTACTTTTCCATTTTTTAAAATATTTTTCAGGCATAATCAAGAGTATTTTCTTTTTTTCTTTAAGCATTTTTTCAACATATGTTAAGTCTTTGGTTTCTTCAATATTGTGTTTTGCATAATAAGTATAAATTCCTGAATAAATTTTATAGGCTAGAGGATAATAACCCATTTTAATGTATTTTTTTATCTGAAGAGCCTGTTCTTTAGGGCTCATGAGTTTGTCAAGAGAAGGCGCTATATATTTTCCTGTATAAATAAAAATTAAGGGCATTGTTAAAAGTAAAAAAATGGGCAAAGTTTTACTAGGAACTGGCTTTTTTATTAAAATTATACTTAAAATTGCTAAGATACCTGCTAAACCCAATAGACCGTTTATTTTGAGAGGAAGATTAGGAAGAAAATTTATCCAGGGTAAACTTATAGCAAGAATGAGAAAAAAATATCCCATTACTTTGCTAAGAAGTTGCGACTCTGTTTGAAGGTTTTTATGCAGAAGTAAGAAAAATGGGGCAAAGAGAGGTAAGAGATAGATCGCAATTTTAATACTAATTAAAGATAATAAGGTAAATCCTGAACTAAAAAATACCAATAAAAATAATTCTCCGTGGGATAAGTTTTGCCATTCTTTTTTAGAGAAATTTATAAAAGAAAGGGTCCACGGTAAAACAACAAGAGGAAATACTAATAAATAGTGATAAAAGGGATGAGGATGATGCCATGTATGAGTGGCACGCCTATAGATTTGGTCATAAAGGATATTGGAGATAAACTCTTTTCCTTCTAAATAATAAGCTCCTAATAGCCAAAGTAATCCGCCCAAAAGAATTCCTAAAATTCCGAATCCTACATGTTTGTTAAAAAATAATTTTGGTTGTTTTTGCACTAAACTAAAACAAAAAAGAGTGAGCAGAGGAAAAAGAATACCCAAAGGTCCTTTAGTAAGTAAGGCTAAAAAGGACAATCCAAACCCAGCATAAAGATAAGCAGTTTTTTGGCTTTTTATAAAATGATAAATAGTTAAGTGAGCAAAGAGAATAAATGAGGCAAATAACAAATCCATTCTAAAATAATGAATAAGACCTAAGAAATAAAAATTAGTTAGAAGTAAACATGCTCCTAAGAAAGATTTTTGAGTATCTTGTAAAGTAACTTTTCCTAAAAAATAAGTTAGAATGAGATAGAAAAAGCCGCTTATTGCTGAGCCTAAAAAAAATAAAGTTTCTCCGCTTAGAGATGTTAAGTATGAAATTAAGGCTAAAAACCAAAAATAAAGAGGCGGCTTATCTGGGTATGGCTGGCCATTTAGATATAAAACAAGCCATTTTTTAGCCTTGATTAGATTTTCATAAACATTTGCATATCGTACTTCATCTGAAAACCAGAGCGCCCTGGTATTTAAGGTAAAAATAATATGTAAAGAATATATTGCTGTTAAAAGTAGAAGGGGATAATGGGTTAGTTTGTTGAGAAAAGTTTCTAACTTGTTAACATATTGTGTTTTTTGCATTTTTTTCTCCATAAGATATAAATAAGGTATCCAGCTATACTTCCTAAAAAGTAGCCTGCTAAGACATCAGAAGGATGGTGTTTCCCAAGGTAAATTCTAGAAAACCCTACTAAAGCAGAAAATATACCTAAACTTAAGGTGAGTAAAATATTTTTTTGTTTTAAAACCAAGGGAAGAGTTGCTCCATAAATTTCAGTAGTATGCCCAGAAGGGAAAGAATTATTTTTGGCTGCAAAGGAAAAAAAGGTAAATGCAGAGCCAAATTCTGGACGTTGTCGACCAAGAGTAATCTTTAAGATCCTAACTCCTAAAAAAGAAATTAAGATTTGAACTACAAGATAAATTAAACTAAAGTAAATTAGTTTAAAATTATGTCTTTTTATTCCCTTCAGCAGAATAATAGAATATACAATATAAAAAATAGGATTTCCAAACTCAGTAATAAATTTAAAAAAAATAGTTAGATTTGGGTAAGAAATACGTATTTTTTTGAAAAATAAAAAAATTTCTTGTTCGTTGCCTATGAAGTAGATAAGACAAAAAAGAATTATTAATGGTAAAGAAAAAAGCAAAAAGTGTAAAATTGTCTTTTTACTCATATCTTTTAAAAATGACATATAATGTATTAAAAATCAAGATAAATGAGAGACAAAAATTTATTTTATAAAGTGAAGCAGAAAAAGCAATATAATCAATTTATCATAATAGGAAAAGTTTTTTAATCTTGAAATAATTTTTTAATATCTTTAAAAGTAAAAGTAATATTGATTTTATTTTTAAACTAGTTTTCAATTTTTTATCTGTAAAGATACTTAATGAGTAAAATTTTATCTTATAGGATAAGTAGTTTTTAAGTTTATTTCAATATTCAAAAATGATTTTTTTAATGAAGAATATTATATTTATAGGATAGTAGATAAGGCTTTTGGGTTGACCTATGAGGATAGGCTTTGTTAAAAGCAAAAAATTGTAATTTTTGATATAAAGGAGAGGATTGCTCATGAATGTATGTATTGTTGGTACAGGTTATGTAGGTCTTGTAAGCGCGGCTTGTTTTGCAGAAATGGGGAATAAAGTAGTTTGTGTGGATATAAATCCTCAGGTGGTAGAAAAATTAAAACAAGGAGAAGTCCATATTTATGAACCTGGTTTAGAAGAGTTAGTAAAAAGAAATTATGCAGAGGGAAGATTAATTTTTACCACCAATTTAGAGGAAGGCTTAGCAGAAAGTTTATTTGTTTTTATTTGTGTAGGAACTCCACCAAAGAAAGATGGTAGTGCAGATCTATCTTATGTTTATCAAGTTGCAAGAGATATCGGCAAGCTTATGCAAGACTATAAAATTGTGGTGGATAAATCAACAGTACCTGTAGGTACGGCTGACAAAGTAAAGAGTTTGATTTTAGAAGAGCAGAAAAAGAGAGGAGTGAGCATAGAGTTTGATGTAGTTTCTAACCCTGAATTTTTAAAAGAAGGAGATGCAGTAAATGATTTTATGAAACCAGATAGGGTGATAGTGGGAACTGACAACGTTAGAACAGCTGAACTCCTAAAAACTCTGTATGCGCCTTTTGCGAGAAGCAGGGAAAAATTAATTATTATGTCTGTAAGAAGTGCAGAGATGACAAAATATGCAGCCAATTGTATGCTGGCCACAAAAATTTCATTTATAAATGAAATTGCCAATATTTGTGAGAGAGTAGGGGCAGATGTGGGAGATGTTCGGTTGGGAATTGGTTCTGATCATAGAATTGGCTATCATTTTATTTATCCAGGAGTGGGGTATGGAGGTTCTTGTTTCCCAAAAGACGTTAAAGCTCTTATTTCAACTGCCTTAGAATATGGATATGACCCGTTATTACTTCAAGCAGTGGATAGAGTAAATGATCTTCAAAAAGAGGTTTTACCTTTAAAAATTATTAATTATTTTGAACCCCAAGGTGGAGTAAAAGATAGAGTTTTAGCCTTATGGGGGCTTGCTTTTAAGCCCAATACAGATGATATGAGAGAGGCACCAGCTTTAGTTTTAATAGAAAGGTTAACTGCTTTAGGAATGAAAATAAAGGCTTTTGATCCAGTGGCAAGAGATAAAGCCAGAGATGTTTTAAAGGATAATTCATTGGTAGAAATCGTAGATGAACAATACGATGCTTTAGAACAAGCTGATGCTTTAGCAGTGGTTACAGAGTGGAATCAATTTAGAAACCCTGATTTTGATAAATTAAAAAAGAGTTTAAAGGCTCCAATTGTGTTTGATGGAAGAAATCTTTATTCTCCTCGGTTTATGGGGGAGATGGGGTTTGCCTACTTTAGCATAGGAAGGCGTATGTACGGCAAAAAAATGTAAAAAATGGTCGGGATGCGGGGATTCGAACCCCGGGCCTCAGCGTCCCGAACGCTGCGCTCTAGCCAGACTGAGCCACATCCCGAAGAAATAATTGTAGCTTACAGAGGTAAAAAACACAAGAGGCAAAAAGATGGAAGATAAAGAGCAGGAAAAGATTTTAGTGGTTGATGATGAAGAGAGCTTAAGGCTTATTTGTGAAGATGCTTTGCTTGATGAGGGATATAAAGTTTTTACTGCTGAAGATGGAGAAAAAGCCCTTCAAATTTTGCGAGAACAGAAGGATATAGATTTAGTTGTTAGCGATCTTAAAATGCCTAATTTGAATGGAATCGAACTTTTAAAGCAGGCTAAAAAGGAAGAATTAGATGCTGATTTTCTAATTATGACAGGATTTGGCACTATAGAAGTAGCAGTGGAATGTATTCGTTTGGGAGCGGCTGACTATTTACCCAAGCCTTTTAATATTTCTCATTTAATTGTTAAGGTAAGAAAGGTCTTACAAGAAAGAAGGAGAAGATTAGAGAGACAGAGGTTAAGCAATGTTGTTAGAATTTTGAATCTTAGTAGTGCTTTAAATAGAATAAAAGACTTTAAGGGTATTTTATATGAATTTATTTATCATCTCCAAAGGAATTTTAATCCCGATAGTTTAATAATTTCATTTTATAGTTCTAGGAGTGGTAAATTAGAACAAAAAGTAATAAGAGGAAAATTTTTAAGAGAAAATTATCAATTTATTTTTCCATTAAGTAAAAAAATGATTACAGTTTTAGAAGAAAATAGTACATTTTTTAATGATAGTTATACATTTAAAGATATAAAAAAGACGTTTTCTTTGTTAATTATTCCTTTAACAGTGCAAAATGAAAAGATTGGTGCATTGTTGTTATTAAAGGAGAATAAAGAAAAGATATCTTCTTTACTCAAAAATAAACAATTAATTAATATTTTTTGTATGCATGCTGCTAGCAGTTTACAAAATGCCAGATTTTTTGAGCGTCTTAGGAGTTTAAACTTAGAAATCATTAGCTCTTATGCTAAGGCAGTAGAAGCTAGGGACTATTATACTAAGGGTCATTCTGAAAATGTGGCTAGATATGCATTTAATTTGGGTAAATTTATAGGCTTAGGAGATAAAGAACTTGAGCTTTTATATGTAGGGGGTATGCTCCATGATATTGGTAAAATAGGTATTCCTGATAAAATTTTAAACAAGCCTGGAAAATTAACTGATAAAGAATACGAAATAATGAAGCAACATCCTGTAATAGGAAAGGAGATTTTAGACAAAGTTGAATTTTTAAAAGAGATATTGCCTTTAGTTTATCACCATCATGAAAGAATAGATGGAAAAGGTTACCCAGAGGGTCTTACAGGTGAACAAATTCCTTTATTAGTCAAGATACTTTCGGTTGTAGATGCTTTTGAAGCAATGACTTCCAATAGGTCTTATCGTAATGCTTTGCCTTTGGAGAAAGTAGAGAAAATAATGTTTGAAGGAGCTGGAACTCAATGGGATGAAGATTTAGTTCATAAATGGTTTTTTTTGGTAAAAGATAGGGGTATAGAAAAACTTAAAAATGTTTCAGAATTTAAAGGTGTTTTTAGGCTTTTAAACTAGGGTGTTGGTTATGGATAAAATTAAGGTATTGGTAGTGGATGACTCCGCTTTTATGCGGAGAGCAATAAGCACAATGTTGAAAAAAGATATTGATATAGATGTTGTGGGGACGGCAAAAAATGGAGAAGAATGTCTTGAGCTTATTAAGGCGTTAGATCCTGATGTTGTAACATTGGATATAGAAATGCCTGTAATGGATGGGTTAACAGCTCTTAAAGAAATCATGAGGAATTATCCCCGCCCTGTTATTATGGTTAGTTCTCTTACTACCGAAGGTGCAGAAGCTACGTTAAAGGCTTTAGATCTGGGTGCTGCTGACTTTATTCCTAAACAATTATCTAAAGTTAGTTTAGAAATTGTAAAAATAGAACAAGAGTTAATTGCTAAAGTTAAAAGTTTAGCCAAAAATAAAGCAATTTACATAAAAAAAGAGAGACAAACACCTGAATCTGTTAAAAAAGATATTAAATTACTTGCAAAAACAGAACAAAAAGTTTTATCTTATAAAGGACAGAAGCAAATTCGAGATATAGTGGCCATAGGAGTTTCTACAGGAGGACCACCCGTTGTGCAAAAGATTTTGAATCTTCTTCCTAAGGATTTTCCTGCTGCAATTGTTATTGGTCAGCATATGCCTCCTGCTTTTACTGGCCCTTTTGCTAAAAGACTAAATGCTACTTCTTCCTTAGATGTTAAGGAAGCAGAAGATGGAGATACATTAAAGCCAGGATTGGCTTTAGTAGCACCAGGAGGAAGACATTTAAAAATTATTCAAAAGATAACCCATATAGAAGTTGGAATTAGTGAGTTTCCTAGAGATGCCTTATATAAACCTTCTGTAGATGTTTTGTTTTCATCTGTAGCTAGGGCTGTTGGAAGAAGAGGTATTGGTATAATTTTAACAGGCATGGGAAGTGATGGATTAAGAGGAGCTAAAGAGTTGAAAAGAAAAGATGGGCGTATTTTGGCTCAAAGTGAAGAGAGTTGTGTTGTGTATGGTATGCCTAGAGCGGTAATAGAAGAAAATATTGCAGATAATGTATGTGCACCTGAGGATATGCCTGATTTGATTTATCACTATATGTTTCACAATGATAATCCCAAATAACTCTTTAAGGATGGAGAATATGGATTACACAAAGGAAAAAGTGCTTGAATTATTAAAAAGTCCAAATCCTGAGGAACAAAGAGAAGGTGCATTTGAAGCTAGGGAGATGAATTTAAGAGAAGCTGTTCCCTTTTTGGTCCCTTTGCTTAGAAGTGAAAATGTAGGGGTCCAAGAGGCAGCTGACTTGGCGTTAAGAAAAATAGGAGGAAAAGAAGTTGTAGGTGCATTAATTGAGCTTTTAAAAGATGATGATGCTGCTTTGCGAAATCAAGCAATGGATATTCTAAGAGAGACAGGGAAGGATGGCATAGAGCTTCTAATACCCTATTTGGAAGATGAGGATAGAGATATTAGAATTTTTGTGGCAGATATTTTGGGATGGTCTGATTCATATAAAGCAATCACCCCTTTATGTAATTCTTTGCTTACTGATAAAGATCCAAATGTAAGATACCAGGCTGCGGTTAGTTTAGGATTAATTGGGCATAAAGAGGCAGTAGAATGTTTGGCAAAAGCCTTGGATGATGAGGAATGGGTCCAATTTGCAGTTATTGAAGCCTTGGTGAAAATTAGAGATGAGGATAGTATTCATATTCTTGTAGAGAGATTAGATTCTTCTTCTGAGCTTGTGGCTTCTATGATTGTGGAAGGAATAGGAGAACTTGGATTTACTAAGGCTGTTCCTCTTTTAGCTAAAAAATTAGAACATGTCCCTCAGGCTTTAAAATCAAAAATATTTAAAGCTCTTTATAAATTGTTGGGTAAGACCTCGTTTCAACTCTTTTTAGAGAAGAACAGGCAGTCTTATTTAAGTTACTTGTTAGAAACTTTAGAAGATGAGGAAGAAGATACAAGAAAAGTTGCTATTATTGGTTTGGCAAAAATCGGAGATGAGCGGGCTACTAAAAAACTTTTGGATTTGGCTGAGCAAATAAATGTAGAACATTTAGTAGATACTGTGCATAAGGAAGATGTAGTTGATTTGTTAGTAGAATCTTTAACTGAAATTGGTCCAAATTCTTCTCTTTTTGAAGCACTTTTTGATGATTCTCCATCTAGAAACTTAATTGCTATTAGGGTGTTAAAGCAAATAGGAGGAGCAGTAGCAGAAGAAAAATTAAGAGAAGTTTTTTGGAAAAAAGATAGAGATATTCAAAGAGAAATTGCATTGGCTTTAGAATTTATTTGCCTTCCTCAAACCAAGGAGTTGTTTCTAGAGGTACTGGATAAACATCAAGATGGCGATGTTTTAAAGGCTGCTCTTAGATATTTTGGAAAGCTTAAGAGAGAGGAATTTGTAGAATTATTATTTAAATTTTTAGATCATCCTTGGGACGATGTAAAAGATACTGCTTTAGATAGTTTGATTCAAATAGGTGGAGATAAGGTTTTAAAAGGGTTTAAAAACTTTTTTAAAGATAATGACCCATTACATCGACTTATGGCAATATATGCTTTTGGAGAGTTAAGGGCAGAAGAATATATTGATCTTGTAAAAGAGGCTTTAGAGGATGAAGTAGTAGATATTAGAAAAGTAGCTTTAGAATCTTTAGCTAAGTTATGTAAAAAGTCTCAAGAAGTTTTAGATTTAGTAGGCAGTAAGCTTAAAGATGAGTCTAATGAAGTAAGGCTAACTTTAGTAGAGCTTATGAGTAAATGTGACCATAAGGATGTTGTGTCTTATCTTGTAGAGGCTTTAGATGATGTAGACGATTGGGTAAAGATACGGGCTTTAGAGGCTTTAATTGAAAAAGGAGAAATTAATGAAGAGATTACAAATAAGATTATTTCTTTTTTGAATTATCCTAATAAAATTGTAGTGTTAAAAGCCATAGAGGCATTGGGAGAGCTTCGCACAGAAAAGGCTTTTTTATCACTTTTAGATATGTTAGAAATAGATGATTATGAAATTCAAGATGCAGTGGAAAATGCTTTAGATAAATATCAAAGGGATGGAGAAAAATAAAGATGAGTTCTCTTTTTTCAAAAACTGTTACTTTGCGTAAAGATATAAAGATAAGCGATGAAGAATTTTCTAAATTAAGAGATTTTATTTATGCTCAAACAGGAATATATATAGGAGATAATAGGAAATATTTACTAGAAAATAGATTGGTTAATAGGCTAAGAGACCTTAATTTAAAGACTTTTGGAGAATATTATTACTTTTTGCGCTATGATCCTTCGAGGCGAGAGGAATTAAATCGTTTATTTGATGTTATTACAACAAATGAAACTAGTTTTTTTAGAAATCCTCCTCAATTAAAAGTGTTTCAAGATATTATTTTAAAGGAGATTGTAGAGACTAAGCGGAAACAAAATGATAAAAGTATTCATATTTGGTCCGCTGGCTGCTCTACTGGCGAAGAACCTTATACTCTTTCTATTATTCTGCATGAAGTTCTTAAGTCTGAGATTGATTTGTGGAAAATAAAGATTACAGCTAATGATCTCTCAAGTAGTGTGTTGAAAGCTGCTAAACGGGGAATTTATTCACCTTATTCCCTCAGAACTACCCCTCCAAAAATTTTGCAAAGATATTTTAAGCAAATAGGTAATGATAAATATCAAATTATTCCTAAGGTCGCAAAACTAGTAGATTTTGTTCAACTTAATTTAAATGATAGATTTCAAATAAAACGCATTCCAAAATCTCAAGTTGTATTTTGTAGAAATGTTATAATTTATTTTAGTGATGAAGTGAAAAAAAATGTTATATCTTCTTTTTATGATAATTTAGTTACAGGAGGATATTTATTTTTAGGACATTCAGAATCATTGCACAATATTTCTAGGTCTTTTAAACCAATACATCATCCAGGTAGTATCGTATACAAAAAAGAATGAAAGCAATAGATAGAAGACGTTATTTTCGTCTACCTAAAAATTATAAAGTAAAAGTATCTTTATTAAGATATCCTTTGGGTAACCAAAAGTGGTATGAAGTGCATTCTTTGGACATTGGGAAAGGTGGGGTTAGATTAATATTTCCTTGTAAATTAGATAAGGGAGACAAGTTACAAATAAAAATTAGAGTACCAAGCTTGAATAAATTTCATCCTAGTTTTTTTAAAGTATTTGAAGTGGAAACAGAACAGGAGTTAGTAGCATTAGGTGAAGTGATTTGGATAGGAGAAAAAAAGATAGATGGTTATGAGGTAGGAGTAAAATTTATTGATGTTTTTGAAGATGATTTAAGGGCATTGAGAGATTTTTTGGAAGAACAGAGGGGTAAAGGCTAGTGCCTAAAGTCTTGGCCATAGCTAATCAAAAGGGAGGTGTAGGAAAAACTACTACAGCTTTGAGTTTAGGCTGTGGCCTAAGTATTTTGGGTAAAAAAGTCCTTGTTTTGGATTTAGATGCCCATGCTTGTGGTACTGTTCATTTAGGTTTTTTCCCTGGTACTTATAAAACATCTGCTTTAGACATTTTTTTACCTAACTCAGAAAAACAGCAAGATAGTTTGATTTATAAAAAAGAAACTCTCCGCTTTGACTTTGTTCCTGCACATATTAAATTGGCAGAGGTAGAAGGGAATTTAAAAGGGTCTCCTGGAAGGGGTTGGTTGCTTAAAAAATGGTTATTAAGATATGCCAAAGACTATGATTTCGTGGTTTTAGATTGTCCTCCCCATACAGGAGTTATTCTTTTAAATGCCTTGGCCGCGGCTGACTTGGTAATTGTTCCTGTTCAGACAGATTTTTTGGCTTTACATGGTTTAAAGTTAATTTTTGATACCTTTAGGTTGCTTAAAATAGCCTTGAAGAGAAATGTAAATTTTAAGATTTTGGCTACCATGTACGATATACGAACTAAGGCTTCGCGAAGGGTGTTTAATTTGCTTCGAAAGAAATTGGGCGATAAACTATTTAGTACAGTCATCTCTATAGATACAAATTTTAGAGAGGCTAGTTCTGAGGGTAAAACTATTTTTGAATATGCTCCTAAAAGTAGAGGGGCTTTTCAATACTTGCAACTTGCAAAAGAAATTTTAAGACAATGAGTAAAGTTTTAGAAGAATATTTTACTTTACAGGATTTTTCTCAAGAAAGAGATCTAGAGTTGGCTAAAGAAGAAAAAGAACTTTTAGAAAAATTTTTTCTCCAAGAAGAAAAAAAACAGATTCATCCAGATAAGAATAATAGAGATTTTAAGCAGCCAAATTTTAGTCGGGTACATAAGGAAGAAAAAAAAGTTTTTGATAAAAGAAAACAGCTTGCTAGGTCTGGGGCAACGCAAGATAATAAAAAAAAGCAAAGACAAGAGCTTCAATTTGTAGGGTTTATATTGGGTAAACAGGAGTTTGCTTTACCAGTAGAATCTGTGAAAGAAGTTATTCGTTACATAAAACCTGTAAAAATTCCTGGTTCAGGAGAAATTTTTAAAGGACTTATTAATTTAAGAGGAAAAGTAATTCCTGTTATTGATTTGTCCAGACTTTTTAACGCTCAAAGTAAAAAAGGAAAATTTATTTTAATATGTGATTTAAATGATATTAAAATTGGCTTTATAAGTGATTTAATAGCATCTATGTATAGAGTTAATAGTGAATCAATAGAATGGAATTTTGATAAAGGTTTGTATACAGAAGGTAATTTTGTGGAAGGAATAATTAAAAAAGAAGATAAAATGGTACATATTTTAGATCTACAAAAATTAAAAGATTTTCTAATAACCTTAAAAAAGGGGGAATAAATGGCCCAAAAACATATTTTAGTTGTTGATGATTCAAAAACAGTGCGTAATTTAGTTGCTTTTATTATTAAGAAAGAAGGATTTAAGATATCTACTGCTGAAGATGGACTTGATGGTCTTGAGAAATTATATTCTAATCCAGATATATCTTTAATAGTATGTGACGTAAATATGCCCAGAATGGATGGTTTTACTTTTATTAAAACTGTTAGAGAACAAGAGATGTATCGTGATTTGCCGATAATAGTTTTATCTACAGAAGGACAGGAAAAGGATATTCATAAGGCTTTAGGCTTAGGTGCTAATTTGTATATGGTAAAGCCTGCTCAGCCAGAAAAATTGGTTAGAAATATAAAAATGCTTTTAGGATAAGGAGAAAAATATGGCCGAATTTCTCGATCCTGAAGTGTATACAGAATTTGTAGTTGAAGGTAGAGATCATTTGGATTCAATAGAACCTAAACTTTTAGATCTAGAGAAGAATCCAGAGGATCGATCTATTTTAGATGATATCTTTAGACCTATGCATTCTTTAAAAGGAGCTTCAGGATTTTTAGGCCTAGAGAAGATCAATACTCTTGCCCATAAAGGAGAGAATATTTTAGATGAATTGCGTAAGGGTAAGATGAAGGTTACTCCAGAGATAATGGATATTATTTTAGAGACTACAGATACATTACGTTTATTATTAGATAATTTAGAAGAGCAAGGACAAGAAGGAGATGTGGATATAGAACCAATTTTAAAGAGAATTGAAAATGTTATGCAAGGAGAGTTATGTGCAGAAGATAAAAAGTCAAGTTCTGAAACTCAGATAGTAAGTAAAGAAGGAGAAGGGTATAAACTAACAATCATTAGTCCAGAACATCTCCTAGATTTTATTGAAGAAGCAGAAGAAATTATATCTCAACTTAATGATAATATTGTAAAGTTAGAAAAAGATCCTAAAGATGAGGACCTAATCAATGATATTTTTAGAGCCTTTCATAATTTAAAAGGTAATAGTGGTATCATTGGTTATGAAGAATTAAATAAATTGGCTCATACGGCTGAAACTTTATTAAATAAAGCTAGGAATAAAGAAATAGAAATAAGTTCAGAATTAATTGATATTTTATTAAGAAGTGTAGATGTTATAAGTGATTTAATAGGGCGTATAGATAGAGATTCTGGCTGGGTAGAAAGAGTTGCTATTGATGAAATTTTAACAAGTTTAGCTGCGTATTCTGATGATAAAGACATAAATAGAGAGAAAAGAATAAGCTCTGC
Organism: Desulfonauticus submarinus; assembly: GCF_900104045.1. Classification (NCBI taxonomy): domain Bacteria; kingdom Pseudomonadati; phylum Thermodesulfobacteriota; class Desulfovibrionia; order Desulfovibrionales; family Desulfonauticaceae; genus Desulfonauticus; species Desulfonauticus submarinus. The sequence goes on along the minus strand of NZ_FNIN01000003.1, from coordinate 159,023 downwards.
TTCTCAAGAGATAGAGGTTAGAAAGGATGAAGATGAAGATTTAGAAATATATAAAAGCACAGTAGACCAACAATTTGACAATATTGTATATGGATTAGATAATTTGAGAAAAGATCCATCAAAAAGAGATTTAGTTGATGGATTGTATAGATCTTTTTTGACTATACAAAATGCTTCTGCCTATATGGAGTTTAAGGAAGTTAGTGATTATGCTAAAGGTATTGTTAAACTTATTGATGATGCAAGAAATAAAAATGTGGATTTTTCTTTAATGTTAGATTTGCTTCATCAAGAACAGGGAATTCTTAGAGATATAGTAGAAAAAAATATTATAAAATATAAAGAAAAAAGTGAACATAAAGATAGAGAAAGAGAGAAATATAGTAAAACAAAGGAACAAAAAGATAAAGAAAGTATATCTACTTCCTCTATTGCTAGCAAGAATGAAGAAGATCATAATAAAGATGAATTAGAGAATAAGGAAAATAAAATAAAAAAATTAGAAAACAATAAAAAAGAAAGTAAGCCTATAGTAAAAAAGAAAAAAGAAATTATAAGCACAATTAGAGTTGAGCATACAAAATTAGATCAATTGATGAATTTAATAGGAGAGCTTATTATTAATAGGAATCGTTTTGCTCAGATAACAAAGGAATTAGAAGAAACACAAAATGTTCAAGATATTGTTTTAAAACTTAATGAGAGTGTTGATGCAATGGCTCGGATTTCTGATGCTTTGCAAGATACTATTATGCAAGTGAGAATGGTGCCTGTGCGTTCAGTATTTTCTCGTTTTCCTCGTTTAATTAGGGACTTAAGTAGAAAAAGCAAAAAGCCGGTAGAACTCATTACTGAAGGTGAAGATACTGAACTAGATAAGAGCGTTATAGAGCTGATAGGTGATCCTTTAGTTCATATTTTACGGAATGCTGTGGATCATGGTTTAGAAACAGAAGAGGAAAGAAAGGCCAAGGGAAAGCCTATTCCAGGTAAAGTTTGGTTAAGGGCCTCTCATAGAGGAAATTCTGTAGTGATTGAGGTAGAAGATGATGGTAGAGGGATTGATCCAGAGAAAATGCGTCGAAAGGCTTTGGAAAAAGGACTTATTACTTATGAGGAAGCTGAAGCAATGGATGATCAGCAAGCTATAGAATTAATTTTTCTTCCTGGATTTTCTACTGCTGAAAAAGTGACAGATATTTCTGGCCGGGGAGTGGGTATGGATGTGGTTAAAAATAATATAAGAGCGTTAAAAGGTAATGTAAGTGTTTCTTCAGAGATAGATAAAGGCACAAAACTCGTGATTACTTTACCCCTTACCCTCGCCATTATTGATGCCCTTATGATAAAAGTTTCAGGAGATACTTTTGCTTTGCCTTTGGATGCTGTTTCAGAAACTACCAAAATATTGGCTTCTAGTTTAAGTGAGATAAATAAAAGAAAGGCCATTACTTTAAGAGGAGAAGTACTTGGGTTAGTTTATTTAGCAGACCTACTAAATTTACCTAAAATAGAGGAAAATAGAGAACTGTTGCCTGTAGTTATTTTGCAGGTAGGAGAAAGAAAATTAGGATTAGTGGTAGATGTTTTATTAGAACGACAGGAAATAGTTATTAAGTCTTTAGGCGAATATTTGGGGGATGTTCAAGCTATTTCTGGGGCAACTATTATGGGAGATGGCAATGTGATTCTTATTTTAGACCCCAATGAAATTTATCAACTAGCAACTCAAAAAGGGCATTCTTTTATTCAATAAAACAACCAGTTGAATTTTATGGTCTTTAACAAAAAAAGAAGAGAATTTTGTTTCTTAATTTGAAGATAAAGATTAATTTTAATGTGCCTAGAAGAAAAAACAAGAATTTTGAAGAAATTTTAAGAAAAATAGAGTTTGTCTGGGCGACACTTTTTGATGCTTTGGTGACAATTGAAGTTCTATAAGGCTTTACTAGAGAAAAGGAGATAAGTTGAAAAAGAGTATTATAGCTTAGAAATTGGCTGGTGTTTATAATTTTTCTAAATAAATCAATATGTTATATTGAAAGTTGCTTTAGTCAAAAAAGGGGTTATTTCCGAGGTATTCCTTGTTGAGTTTATTTATTCTTTTCTTTAAGAGTTTGAAACTATGATGAGCACATGGCAACGAATTCAAAATATTTTGGAAAAATGTCTTGGAGAAGGGATTTTTAAGGTTTGGATTAAACCCTTAAAGGCAGAAATTGATGGTTCTAAGCTTACTTTAACCGCTCGTAATGACTTTATGGCTTCTTGGGTAAGAGAAAAGTTGTTTAATGCAATTCGAGAGGCTGCCTTTGAGGTTTTAGGAGAACCTCCAATTATAGAGATTAAAGTAGCTAAGACTAAAAAGCATAAAGTTCCTTTTTTAAGTGATTTGAGTGAACATGATGAGCGCGAGATGGCTTTACCTATTTTACCCAAAATAGAGGGTAAGGGTATTTTTCGTTATTCATTTCAGGATTTTGTGGTCGGTCCTTGTAATGAGTTGGCTTTTTTAGCAGCAAGAACTTTTTGTCAATCATGTATTTCTTCTGATCAGCTGTTTTTATGTTCGTCTCCAGGATTGGGAAAAACTCACTTAGTGCAGTCAATGGGACTGGAGCTTTTGAAAAAATCTAATAAGAGCAGAGTAAAGGTTGCTTATTTAACTGCAGAGGAGTTTGCTTCTCAATTAGTATTAGCTATTAAAGCGAGACAGGTTGAACAATTTAAAGCAAGGTTTAGAGAACAGATAGATATTTTATTGATAGAAGATATTCACTTTTTTCAAAATAAGGAAAAATTACAAGATGAGTTTTTATGCACTATTAAGTCTTTAACAACTCAGGGCAAGAAAGTTGTATTTTCTAGTATGTTTTTGCCAAAAGAATTAAATGGAGTTGACTCTCAGCTTGTTTCTAGATTGTGTCAGGGATTTATGGCTGTAATTAATAAACCAGATATGGGTACAATTTTGAGAATAATAGATCATAAATCTAAAAAGATGCAGGTTAGTATCCCAAAAGATGTTGGAGAGTATATAGCTAGTAGAGTGCAAAGTGATATAAGACAATTAGAAAGCTGTATTAATAATTTAGTTTTAAAAGCTAAATTATTAAAAGAAAGGATTAATTTAGAATTAGCAAGGGATGTTCTAAAACATTATGCATTAGAAAAAGAGACAGTGATAGACCTGGAATATATATTAAAGAATGTGGCCAGAATTTATGACCTTCCCATAGAAGCATTGCTATCAAAAAGTAGAAAGAAAAATTATGTTTGGGCAAGAAATACTGCTTATTACTTGGCCAGGAAATATACAGACTTGAGTTTAGAAGAAATTGGTCGCCGATTTAATCGAAGACATTCTACTGTCTTAAAAGGTATTGCTAAAGTAGAACAAGAATTAAATAGACAAACTCCTTTGGGAAGGCAAATAGAAAAGACATTGGAGAGAATCACAAGCATTTAAGGATTGAGAATTCTTTATATTAGTTAAAATGTAATTAATTCTAGCTCTCCCCAAGCTCCAATTGTTTCATCTAATTGGAGAAATAGACCTTTTACTCCAAGAGGAGATAACTCTTGTGCTTTTTTTAAAATGGGAGATATGTCTTTTTTAGTTTTTAGAAGATTGCTTAATGCTGTTGCTGCAGCATCCGCATCTGCTCCTGATTTGGCCATAACTACTACAATATCTCCTTGTCCGAAATTAAGAGAATGACCTATTTTGCCCGAAGAAGTGCAAAGGGCACAAGGAAATTGAGAAGCATCTAATTTAAGACCAAGAGAAATATTTTGATTAGGGTGGGCAAGTAATCCAATTGTTCTAGATTTTTGCGAATAGATGTAAATATCTCCTCCGTTTTCCACAATAAGGTTGGGAGAGTGGGCTACGAATTTTGTAGCTACCTGTTCGGCAATAGCTCCAGCTACAGCAGCCATTGGTCCTACTTGAAATTTTTGAGCAGCAATAAGCATATTTTGTACAATTAGAGGGGCTTTGGAGTCTAAAGGTAATGGAATAAGAGAAGTGAGAAATTCTGGGTGCAGTTCAATATAGGTTTTTATTTGTTTTCTTAAGTAAGATACATACTCTAATATTGGTAGTTCTAATTTTTTTTCAGCTACTATAAATAAGTCTGTTTCTTCTAAAATTACTTGGAAACATAACTCGTTTTTAGTTTTAATATGTTTTCGGTAGTTTCTAATTGGAGATAAGTATCTGTTCATAATAGACTTTCTATTATTTGTTTGTATGGTTTTAGCCCTATATTTAAGTTAGAAGGAATTTTAAGGGGAATGAAACAAGCATTTTGAATAACATTCGCTATGTGTTGAGGGTTAGCAGGGTCATTTATTAAATTATTGCTATTTAAAAAGACCGAACTACCATTAAAAATAGAAGAAATAGCAGTAAGACCACAAGCCATGGCTTCTAAGAGTGCATTAGAACACGCATCATAAAAAGAATTTAGAACAAATAAGTCACAAGCAGGATAAAGAGATTCTATTTCTTTAACTTGTCCTAAGAAAAATACCCTTTTGGTTAGATTTAATTTTTTAGAAAGTTTTAGATAACTAGATGCATTTCTTTTACCTGCTACAGCTAAACAGTAATTGGTCGGTAGATATTTTAAACTTTTTATTAAATATTCTATTCCCTTTAATTTAAAGTTAGTAGCAACCGTTAGAATAATTTTTTTATTTAAGGGTAGGTTGTACTTTTTTCTAAAAGTAGTTTTTCGCATGGGTTGAGGATAAAATTTGTTTAGATCTGGGAGATTATAGATAACTGTGATTTTATTTAAGGGAATGTGTGGATAGGCTTTAAGAAGCCATTCTTTTACATGATCAGAGACGCAAATAATTTTTTTAGCTTGAGTAAACTGTTTTTTTTCTAACCAAAAAGTTAGTTGATTGGCAGGAGAGAGTTTACGTCGAAGTATTTTAATTTTTTTTTCAAAGCCAGGGTAGGCTTTTTGACTCAATTCCCAAAATATTTTGAGAGGTCCTCCTCCAACCCTAACAATATCCTGAGATAAAGTTTTACCTAAACTAAAATGAATATCTGCATGGATTTGGTTTTTTATTTTTTGGGCAAAAAAAGCATACCAACTCATTTTACCTATTTTGGAAAGAGGAGGCCTACCTGTACAAATAATTTTAACGTTTGGGGGAGGGGATATCTCTTTACGGGCACAAATAAAAATAACCTTAAAATTATTTTTATTTAGATAAGCTGCCAAATTGTAAGCAAAACGCTCAACTCCGCCATAGATACTGAAACGAGGAAGGTAAAGAGCTATACAAGGTTTTTGTTGAGACATAAAAGATTTTATCCTTTTCTCAATTTCACTAGATTGGGGAGTTTTTTAGATAGTTAGCAAGAGGCTTAATTTTAGGCAAGAAAAGATATTTTTAAAGATAGGTAAAAAAGTGTTGGTAGCGGGGGGAGGATTTGAACCTCCGACCTTCGGGTTATGAGCCCGACGAGCTACCAAGCTGCTCCACCCCGCGTCAATCGAGAAGAGAAAACTTAATGATTTTTAGACTTTTGTCAAGATTTTTTTATAGATAATTAAGATACTGCTTTAAATGAGAAATTATTTTTGATATTTGTTATGCTTTGTTTTAAAAATAAATTATCAAAAATAAATTTCAAGGTATAAATTATGGCAGAACATTATATTGTCCCTTCTGAACAAACTTTCTTGCTTCAGTTAGCCAATTATTTGATTAAGTTATCTGATTTGCAAGATATATGTGTAGTTTTGCCATCTAGGCGTGCTGGTTTGTTTCTGCGTTATTATTTAGGAAAACTGCAACAAAAAGAGTTTTTATTGCCAAGGATTTATTCTATAGAAGACTTTATTAATGAGCAATCTATACAAATTTTACCTTATCGTTTAATTGATTGTTATGAGTTTATAGGTATTTGTGCAGAAGTTTTAAGAAAATATGAAAATTTAAATTTATCTTTTGCTTGGATGAGATTTTTATATGATTTGTTTGAAGAAGTAGAACAAGAATTAGTTTTTCCTGAAAATATACAATTTTTTTTTGAAGGACAAGAAACAGTTAATTGTTTTTTAAAAAATTTTTCCAATATATATAGAGATATCAAGAAGTGTTTAGATAAACGTTTAAAAAATACTCTTGGCATGAGGTTTAGATTAATAAGTGAAAATCTTGATTTATTAAAAAAAAATTTAAAGAATTTTAAAATTATTTTAGCAGGTTTTTTTGCTTTAACAAAAGCAGAAAGACATATTTTTAAACATCTTATAGTTGAACATGATGCAGTAAGTTTTTGGGAAACAGAAGGAAGTAACATTCATTCTATTTTAAAAAGAGAGTTTTCTTTTTTAGGTATTAATCCTAAAATCATTTCTAAAGATGTTTCAAAAGATTCTCCTGACTATGAATTTTGGGTGGGACCTGATTTTCATACCATATTAAATAAACTTCCAAAATGTTTAGAATTATCTAAAAATCCAGATAATGAGGCTATTCTAGTAGCAGATTCTAATTTATTACTTCCTTTGTTATCTGTTTTACCTAATGAGAATGTAAATTTTACTATGGGGTATTCATTAAGTTGGACTTCTTTTTTTTCTTTTCTTCTTTTTTTAGGAGAAGTTGTTAAATATGTGCAAGGAAATGCGATAAGAGTTCAAGATATAGAGGCTTTATTAACTCATGGATATATAAAGGCTATTAATGTTGAATCTGCGTTGTATTTAAAAAAAATTATCACACAAGTTCCTAGAGAGTATATAGATTTAGAATTTATAAGAGGAAAAATCATACTAAAGGAACACTTTGAATTTTATTTAAATCTTGAACGCAATTTTTTAGAGCCAGTACTTAAATTAGCAGAACAGAAAAAAATAAACCTGAACCAAATAGTATTGGTTTGGAATAAAATTCTTTTAAGTGTTTTCGATATAGTTAAACATATACCAGAAGAATTTTCTTTTTTTAAGCGGTGTTATAAACTTTGGGAAAAAGAGATACTGGTAAAAATTTCTAAAAGTATTTTGGGAGAACAAAAACTTTTAGTAAATGAGGCTGTGGATTTTATTTTAGAATGGCTAAATAGTATTTTTTTAACTTTAAAAGGTGAGCCTTTAAAAGGATTGCAAGTTTTGGGTCTTTTAGAAAGTAGACTTTTAAGTTTTAAAAAATTGTATGTTTTGGGGGCTCAGGAAGGGAGTTTGCCATCTTTTAAGCAACAGAATCCTTTATTTCCTGAGGAAATAAGGAAAGCAATAGGTCTGCCTTCAAAAGAGCATCATGAAGTTTTGCAAAATTATCATTTTAAGAGATTGGTAAGTTCATGTAAAAAAGTTTATTTTCTTTATACTGAAAATTTTTCTACTACTTCTTATGAAACAAAGAGTATGCCATCTAGATATATAGAAGAGGCTATATGGCAGGAAGAAAAAAATAATAAAAAACCTGAGATAAAAATTTTGGATATTAAGTTAAAAAATTTTGATTTAAATTTATTTTCTGGAATTAAAAAAAAGAAAGAAGATAAAGAAAAGATTTATAATCTTCTTGCTCAAAATGTTTCAGCTACACTTCTAAACCATTATCTACGTTGTCCTCTTAGTTTTTATTTTCGTTATATTTTAGGAGTTTTAACTTCGCAAATTTCAGAATCTTTAGAAATAGGTAAAGTTGTTCATCAAATACTCTTTTCATATTTTTTACCTTACAAAGAAAGAGAGGGTTTTGATTTTAAATTTGATTTAAATAAATTAAAAGAGTCTATAAATAATGTTTTAGAAAATGATTCTTTTTTTCAAAATATTGAACAACAGAGGACCTTTTTTATTAAAAAGACTATTTTATCTAGGATATCTAATTATTTAATATGGTTAGAAAAGTTGAGTAAAAATAGCAAAATAAAAATTTTGGACTTAGAAAAAGAATTTCAGTTTTCTTTTAAAAGTAATGTTTTAAATAAAAAAATAATGTTAATTGGTAAAGTAGATAGGTTGGAAAGAAGAGATGATGACCTATATGTTCTTGATTATAAAACTGGAAACATTAAGTTTAACAAAAATTTATTTTTGGAAAATAAAGAAATAAACTTTTCTTTTTTACAAGAAAAGAAATTTGATTTTCAACTGCCTATTTATATATATTTAATAGCGAATAATTATAACGAATATCCTATTTTTTCTAATTATGTTTTATTATCTAATTTTGAGATAAAAGAAAGATCTTTTTTTAAATTAAATGAGTATCCAAAACAAATAGAGTTTGAATCACGGCTGTCAAGATATATAGATATAGTTATAGAACATATGTTAGAGAGTGAGGAGTTTTCACCAACTATGGATTCTAGAAATTGTTTGTTTTGCAGTTATTTTTATCTTTGTCCTGTCGGTCGATAATTTTTAGTTAAGTTAAGATAGGTTGTTCAAAATCATTAAATAAGTTTTCTTTTCTCTTTACAGGTAAAAAGGAAATATTTACTCTCAGCTTATCTTTTTTTGAGAGGTTGAAAACATGACAGAGTGCATTTTAGGGTATATTACTACACCCAATATAGAAGAGGCAAAACAAATTGCTAAAGAATTACTTTTAGATAAATTAATTGCTTGTGCTAATATTTATCCTAAAGTTTATTCTTTATTTTGGTGGAAAGGAGAAATAGATAAATCTGAAGAGACTATTTTAATAGTCAAGAGTAAGAGGAACTTAAAGCAAAAAATAGTAGAAAAGGTTTGCAGTATGCACTCTTATGAGTGTCCGTGCATTATTTTTTTACCTATAGAAGATGGTGCTAAACCTTTTTTAGATTGGATTATTAGTGAAGTGAACTAAAATTTTGATTTTTGCAATAAATATTGTTTAGGAGGATAATGACATGAAAGAGATAGATCTTCAATCTTTAGAGAATTATTTACAGCAGGCTTTTGGAGAACAAGCTAAACTTACAGGTATAGGAGAGATTGGTTCCCTAGAAGAACAGGGAATGAAGGATTTTGGCTATGGCAAACCTTTATTAGTACATTTTGAATTGAATGGTAAACCTAATTCCTTTGTACTTTCTACTATGAAGGGAGATAAGTATGGGCATCAATTTTATTGGGATAGAGCTGCAATTTTAATGTTTCAGTATGACTGTGCTGCTCGTATGGATAAACATGTAAAACCAATGGGGTTAGGTTATATTGATAGTAGAGGAAGACTTATTCCTGTTAAGGAACCTAAAGAGTTTTTTCTCTTAACAGAGAAAGTAGAAGGACATGATTATTTTCTTGATCTAGAGCGAATGCGTAAAGGAGATGTTAGAGAAGAGGACTTTTCTTTAGCCAAAGAGTTTGCTCGCTGGCTTGCTAAAGTGCATTCTGTAAAAAAGAAAGATGAAGATTTATACTTAAGAAGAATTAGGGATCTTATTGGACATTCAGAATGTATCTGGGGCCTTATTGATGCCTACCCTTATCCTTATGAGCATTTTACTCCAGAGGAATTTCAGAAATTGGAAAAAAGACTTATTGATTGGAGATGGAAGTTTAGAAAATTTACTCATCGTTTGAGTGCTGTGCATGGTGATTTTCATCCTTGGAATGTGTTAGTACGTGATAATCTCGATTTTAGTGTGTTAGATAGGAGTAGAGGTGAATGGGGAGAGCCTGCAGATGATGTTGCCACTATGAGTTGTAATTATTTATTGTTTGGACTTTATGACCAGCCTAAACTTTCTGGACCTTTTGAGAAGTTATATTTAACTTTTTGGGAAGAGTATTTATCCATTACTAATGATAAAGAAATATTAAAACTTATTGCTCCTTTTTATGTTTTTAGAGGATTAGTAATTGCCTCTCCTGAATGGTATCCTAATCATCCCGTAGAGGTTAGAAAGGGGCTTTTTAGGTTTATTCAAAACGTATTAGAAGATGAGAATTTTGATTATATGAAGATTAATAAATATATGGAGTAAAAAGAGGCATTGTAGCTTATGAAAGGGTGGATAATATGGTTTGTAGGACTGCCTGGAAGTGGTAAATCAAGTTTATCCAAGGCAGCTTTTAAGTTTTTACAAAAATTTTGTTCACAGGATATTGTATATTTAGAAATGGATGTTAAACGAAAAGAATATTTTCCTAATCCTACATACACTAAAGAAGAACGGGAGTTAGCCTATAAAATGTTTGGTGATGAAGGGATTGATTTGGCAAAGCAGGGAAAAGGAGTAATTTTGGATGGAGCTGCTTATAAACTGGAGTTTAGAGATAGGGTTAGGAGAAAGTTTAACCCTTTTGCAGAGATTTATATAAAATGCTCTTTAGAAATAGCCATGCAAAGAGAGGCTAATCGTCCTGAAGGTAAGATAATGGCAAACCTGTATGCTAAGGCTTTGGAAAGAAAAAAAACAGGTAAAATTTTTCCTGGTCTTGGAGAAGTGATAGGAGTGGATGTAGACTTTGAAGAAAATCCAAATGCAGATTTTATTTTAGAAAATGATAGATTAAGTCTTGAAGAAGCAGAAAAAGAGGTTATTTTTTTTATTAAAAAGTGGCTTGAGAGGAATAATCTACAATGAAGTTTAGTGTTATTACGTTTGGATGTCAGATGAATGTGGCAGATTCTAATTGGTTAATTTTAAGCTTGCAGAAACGGGGTTTTACTTTGACCTTAAAAGAGAAGGAAGCTGACTTTGTTTTGCTAAATACTTGTAGTGTAAGAGAAAAACCTGAACAAAAGGTTTATAGTGAAATAGGAAGGTTTAGAAAGAAATGGGAACAAAATCCTAGTTTTTTTGTAGGAGTAGGAGGATGTGTAGGACAACAGATAGGAGAAGGATTTTTTGAGCGTTTTCCTTATGTGCGTCTAGTTTTTGGTACAGACGGACTATATTTAGTTCCAGATAAGATTGAAGAACTATTAAATTTTCCTCACAAAAGAATTAGCTTACTTTCTTTTGAGGATTTTTATCCAGAGAGGGAAAAGGTATTTCCTGAAAAGGCTGATGTAAGTGTATTTGTAAATATTATGCAAGGTTGTGATAATTTCTGTGCTTATTGTATCGTTCCCTTTACTAGAGGAAGGCAAAAGTCTAGGTTTAAAGCTGAGGTTTTAACAGAATGCAAGACTTTAGTGGAACGAGGGGCAAAAGAGATTACGTTATTAGGTCAAAATGTAAATAGTTATGGCCAAGATAAGTATGGAGATGGAACTAGTTTTGCTCAACTTTTAAGAGAAGTCGCGTTAATTCATGGATTAAAAAGGCTTAGGTTTACTACTTCTCATCCAAAAGATTTATCTTTAGAGGTAATTAGACTATTTGGGGAATTAGAAGTATTGTGTCCTCATTTGCATTTACCACTGCAAGTTGGTTCAGATAGAATTTTAAAAATTATGGGACGGAAATATACTAAAAAAAGGTATCTTGATTTAATCGAGAAACTTAGGTTAGCGAGACCTGATATTTCTTTTACTACTGATTTGATTGTTGGTTTTCCAGGAGAAACAGAAGAAGATTTTAAACAAACTTTAGAAGTTTTGCAGATTGTTGAGTTTGAAAATGCTTATTCTTTTAAGTATTCTGATCGCCCTGGAACTAGAGCAGAGAAAATGGAGAACAAAGTTCCAGAAGAAGTTAAGCAAGAACGTTTGATAAGACTACAAGCCCTTCAAGAAAAAATTACGCAGAAAAAGTATAAACAAGTAGTAGGAAAAGAAGAAGAAGTTTTAATAGAAACAATAAGTAAACGCCAAGGTGGAACGAATCTTCATTTTCGTGGTCGAGATTTGTGGAACAGGGTCGTTAATATTGAGAGTTCTAGGGACATTAGAAGGGAACTAGTTAAAGTAAGGATAACTGAAGCTAAGAAACATTCCTTAGTGGGAGAGGTGAGATAATGTTTGTAGAAATGAAGGTATTTGGATTAGCTTTAGATGAAACTACTAAAATGCCACTTATTATTTTAAAAGATAAAGAAGAAAAATATGTTTTGCCTATATGGATTGGAGCACTAGAGGCAATGTCTATTTCTATTCCTTTAAATGATGTAAAAATGCCAAGGCCTCTTACTCATGATTTGTTTTTAAATACAATTAAAGAAATGGGAGGAGTTTTAGAAGAAATTCAAATTACAGAGCTTAAAGAATCTACGTATTTTGCTAAATTAATAATTAAAAAAGGAGAAAATTGTTTATCTATAGATAGTAGGCCTTCTGATGCCATTGCTCTAGCTCTTAGAGCAAAGGTGAGAATTATGGTCAAAGAAGATATTTTATTAGAAGTTAAGCATCTAGTGGAAGAAAATAGGCAAGAAGTTTTAAAAGATGAAGAGAGTAAAAAATGGTCTGAAATTTTAGCCAAATATGATTTGGATTTAACAAAATATAAAATGTAAAGGCAAAGATAGAGATGGAAGAAAGTTTAAAAGCCAAAATTTTATTAGAAGCCCTTCCTTATATTAAAGATTTTTATGGCCGTACTGTGGTGATAAAGTATGGTGGCCACGCAATGATAGATGAAGAACTTAAATCTAGTTTTGCTCTAAATATTGTTTTGTTAAAATATATTGGAGTAAATCCTGTTGTTGTTCATGGAGGGGGGCCGCAGATAGGAAAAATGTTAAAACAGCTTAATATTCCCTCTCATTTTAAGGAAGGCTTTAGAATAACAGATGATGCCACTATGGATGTGGTAGAGATGGTGTTAGTTGGAAAGGTTAACAAAGAAATAGTTAACTTAGTTAATTTAAAGGGCGGGAAAGCTGTTGGTTTATCAGGTAAAGATGGTTTTTTAATCAAGGCTAGAAAGTTGGAGATGATCATAGATAAAAAAAATGCTCCACCTGAAATTATTGATTTAGGAAAAGTAGGTGAAGTTGTTTCTGTGAATACTGCTCTTATTAATTCTTTGCAAAAGGAAGGTTTTATTCCCATTTTAGCACCTGTTGGAGTTGATGAAAGTGGAGAGACTTATAATATAAATGCTGATTATGTTGCTAGTGCAGTAGCTAGTAGCTTAAAGGCGACAAAGTTAATTTTGTTAACAGATGTTCCAGGTATTTTAAATGAGAATGGGGATGTAATTTCTTCTTTAACAAAACGACAAAGTATAGAATTATTGGATAAAGGTATTATCAAGGGTGGTATGATACCAAAAGTAAAATGTTGTTTAGAGGCTTTAGAAGAAGGGGTAGAGAAAACTCATATTATAGATGGAAGGTTAGAGAATTCTATTATTTTAGAGATGTTTACCAAAGCTGGCATAGGTACGCAAATAGTTAGTTAAATTTTGGTTTCAATGCCTTAAGAATTTAATTTTAATTGATTTTAGAGTGTGGTTGATTTGGAATCTAAGAGAGAAACTTTTATTTTTTATTATAAAGGCGAGAAAAAACAAAGAATTGATATTTTTTTAAGTAAAAAATTAAATATTCCAAGAAGTAAAGTAAAATCATTATTAGATAAACAGCTCTGTTCCGTAAATAATAATTTCCAAATAAAACCTTCTTATCGTTTAAAAATAAATGATAAGATTGTTTGTGCTTTGGATATTGAAAACAAAGAATTAATTTCTCCTCAAAAAGGAGAACTATCTTTAGTATATCACGATAGAGATTTTATAGTATTGGATAAACCTCCTGGTTTGACAGTTCATCCTGCACCATCTGAAAAACAGCCTACCTTGGTTCATTTTTTATTATATCATTTTCCTTCTTTAAAAAAAATTGGAGGAGAACGGCCAGGGATTGTTCACAGATTGGACAAAGATACTTCAGGATTGCTTGTAGTAGCTTTAAACGAACAAAGTAGAATGTATTTTTCGGAATTATTTTCTGCGCGCAAGGTGGATAAGATTTATCTTGCTTTGGTTAGAGGTAAGCCCCAAAAAGAACAAGGTATAATAGAATTACCTCTAGGGAGAGATCTAAAAAATAGAACAAGAATGGCTGTGCGGAGTAAAGGAGGAAAACCAGCTAAAAGTGCTTATCAAGTAATTTGGACAGATGGAGAATATAGTTTGTTAAAAGTGAAAATTTTTACAGGGAGAACCCATCAAATAAGAGTGCATTTAACAACTATAGGCTGTCCTATTTTAGGAGATAAAACATATGGTGGAGAAATTATTGTTAAAGATTATAAGACAAAGATATTAAAAAAGTTAGTAAAAAGACAAATGCTTCATGCGAGTTTTTTAAATTTTAGCCTAACAAATAAAGAAATAAAGACATTTCAAAGTAAGTTACCTCTTGATTTTAAACAAGTGTTATACTTTTTACTTCAAGAGCCTTTAAAAGTGATTTTGGTTGGTTTGCCTGGAAGTGGAAAAACAGAATTAGCTAAATATTTGGATAAAGATTTTTTTAGTGCGGATAAAATAGTTCACACTCTGTACAAAAAGGGGAAAGATGGTTATTTTCTTCTAAGGCAGATGCTGGGGGATGAGATTTTAAATTTTAATGAAGAGATAGACAGAAATAAATTATGGAAGTGTTTAAAGGATAATTCTTATTTAAGAAAGGAAGTGGAAAAGATAATACATCCCTTAGTTTTTGGTCGATGGCAAGAATATGTGAGAGCAAGGAATTTTTTACCTTTTGTGGTGGGAGATATCCCTTTATACTTAGAGAGTAGATTTGCAAAAGATGAAAATGTGGTATTTGTTGGTGTTTTTAGACCAGAAGAAGAAAGAAGGAGAGCGCTTCTTAAAAGAGGATGGAGTGAGGAAAAGATAACGCAGATAGAAAGTTGGCAATTTTCTCAAGAAGTTAAGTTAAGACAGTGTACTTTTGTAGTGGACAACAGTGGAGACTTAAAGTTATTACAGAAAAAAGCCGCAATTTTGAAAAATATGTTAGTAAAGCTAAAAGCAAGTAAGGTGAAAAATAAAATTTTTTTAGTAGAGGAAAAAATAAAAAAGATAGAAACAGGATTTTAATGGATTTTTAGGCAAGGGGATTCTAGCTATAAATAAAAAAAGGAGCAATATATGTTAATTATTGAAGATCTTCATGTTAAAATAGGCGATAAAGAAGTTTTAAAGGGTGTGAACTTAGAGATTAAAGCGGGAGAAACTTTTATTTTATTTGGTCCTAATGGTTCTGGTAAAACTAGTTTACTAATGACGCTGATGGGATTTTCTGGTTATGAAGTAGTAAAGGGTAAAATCGTTTTTAAAGGTAAAGATATTACTCATTTACCTACATATGAAAGAGCTCGTTTGGGAATAGGAATGTCTTTTCAACGTCCTCCAACTATTCACGGTTTAAAAACAGCTGATTTAGTAAGACTTTGTGCTCGAAATAAAGACTTAGATGTGAAAAAATTAGCTCAAAAAGTAAATTTTGAGGACTTTTTAGATAGAGATATAAATTCTGGATTTTCTGGAGGAGAAATTAAACGCTCGGAACTTTTGCAATTGATGGCTCAAAAACCAGATTTACTTTTATTTGATGAGCCTGAGTCAGGAGTGGATTTAGAAAATATGGCTCTTATTGGTAAAATTGTGAAAGAACTTTTAAGTGGTAATGGTATGGAACCAAGACCAGATATTCCTATGAAAGAATTAAAGAAAATTCGGCAAGTTTCTGGTCTTATTATTACCCATACTGGTTATATTTTGGATTATATTAATGCAGATAGAGGCCAGGTCTTAATGAATGGTCAACTTTGTTGTGAAGGTAGACCCAGAGATATTTTAGAACATATTAGCAAATTTGGATACAAGGAGTGTGTAAGATGCCTAAAATAAAAAAGGTAAATCCTGAAGTAAAATTAGATAAGTTTAAGTTTGAAGGGGAAGAAGTTAAGATAGATGGTTTGCATCAAATATCTGAGCAGGATAGAGAAGAGTTAGAGATGGCAGGGGTAGATATAGAAGAAGTAGAAAGAAGTGGAACGTATTTACATATAAATCACTCAAAAGCTACTTGTAGTACAAAGCAAGAAGGATTAGAAATTTTAGATATAAAAGATGCTTTAGAAAAATACGATGGTCTTCCTGAATATTTTTGGAAAGCTGTAAATAAGGATAAAGATGAATATACAAAATTAGCTGCAGAGAAACTACATGGTGGTTATTTTATCAAAGTTGAAAAAGGTAGAAAAATAACAGAACCAGTACAATCTTGTCTATTTATAAAAGGAGAAAATGTAGGGCAAAGTGTACACAATATTATAGTAATAGAAGAAGGAGCAGAAGTACATATTATCACAGGTTGTGCTACTTCTCATAAAGTAAAAAGCGCTTTGCATTTAGGCATATCTGAGTTTTATATTAAAAAAGGTGGAAAATTGACTTTTACTATGGTTCATAACTGGGGGGAACAGGTTGATGTACGACCAAGAACAGTAGGTATTGTAGAGGAAGGAGGAGTTTTTCAGAGCAATTATATTCTTTTAAAGCCTGTAAAATCAGTACAATCTTTTCCTGTAATCTATTTAAATGGTAAAGGAGCTGTTGCTAGATTTAACTCTATTTTAGTTGCTCCTCCTGGTGCGTATATTAATTCTGGGAATAAAATTGTATTAAATGCAGAGGATACGCGAGGTGAAATTATCTCTAGGGCTATTACAACTGGTGGTGAGATAATAGCTCCTGGAATTATAGAGGCGAATAGTGTGCCTGCAAAAGGTCATTTAGAATGTAAAGGCCTTATTTTAAATGACGGAATTATTCATGCGATTCCTGAATTAAAAGGTACAAAGAGTGGAGTAGAACTTTCCCATGAGGCTGCTGTTGGTAAGATAGCTCAGGAGGAGATAGAGTATCTTATGGCAAGAGGATTAGATGAAGATGAAGCAACTTCTACTATTGTTAGAGGTTTTATGAATGTAGATATCATGGGATTACCAGCTAAGTTAAAACAAAGTATTGATAAAATTATTGCTGAAACAGAAAAAGATATGTTTTAGGTGGTTGATTAGAAATAAGTAGGAAAAATAGGCGCTTAAGTTTTTGCTTGAGCGCCTTAAGAGTTTGTTATGCCAGGATATAAAGGTCATATAGGTTTTGGTGGTTTATTTGTTGGTGGGTTAATTTTTCTAGCAATTTGGCTAAAGTGGTGGAGTCCTTCCCTTGTGGAAGTGGCGATGGCATTTTGTATAGGTGTTTTAGGGGCTCTTTTTCCTGATATAGATACAGATTCAAAAGGTCAGAATTTATTTTATGCGATTTTAGTGTGTCTTGATTTAGCCTTAATAATAAAGGCTAAATACAAGCTGGCAGCTCTCTTGGGTTTTATCGCAATGCTGCCAGCTTTGGGTTCGCATAGGAGTTGGACTCATACGTGGTGGGCAATGTTATTGTTGCCTTTCCCTATTTTGATATTGCCTTATATTTTTTATCATTATTTGCCTACTAAATTTTTCCCCTATTATTTAGCAGCTGTGTTTGGTTATTTTTCTCATTTGCTTTTGGATAGAAAACTTTTTTAAATTTTAAGACCATATCTTGTTAAAAATCCCATCCCTGCGATTACATTTTTAGTGTTGGTAATGTTATTTTGTCTCAGGATAAGTTGTGCTTCATAAGAGCGAGCACCTGTATTGCACACTAACATAATTTCTTTATCTTTTGGCACTTCGTGGATTCGTTTTCTCAGCTCTTCTGTTGGGATGTTTAGCCAAATTTGGGGATATTTTTTTAGCCATTCTTTGGCATTATCTTGTCCTCTACAATCAAGAACAATTTTATCTTTAGAAGTAAGAGCGACTTTAACAAAATCAAAAAATTCCTTGGGCAATGCCCCAATATTTTTTTGTTCCACTATGTTTTCTGTTACATTTGCTATAACATTAATGATGTCCATAGCAGCTGCAAAAGGTGGAGAATAGCATATTTCTAGGTTGCTGATATCCTCTAAGGTAGGACCAAAAGATAAAATAGAAGCAACCGCATCAATTCTTGCCTTTAAGCTATCGCCATTAGAACTTATTCCTTGAATACCTAATATTTTTTTGCTGGGCTCATCTACTACTAACTCTAATAGAGTGAGGTCTTTTTCTGGATAAAAATGGGCCTTGTCAAATTGAATAGCTATTCCACTTTTGGCTTTTTTGCCTAATGCTATGGCCTTATTTAGGGTAATGCCACTTCCTGCAATGGCTAAATCAAATAATTTGAGGATAAAAGAACCTACTGCGCCTTTAAATTTTTTTCTTTCACCTGCTAAATTGCTTCCAATAATTCTTCCTTGTCTGTTTGCCAAAGATCCAAGAGGAAAGTATCCATACTCTCCTGTTATAAGGTTTTTTAAAGCAATAACATCTCCTCCTGCATAGATATTTGGGTCTGATGTTTGTAAAAATTCATTTACAATTATTCCTCCCCAAGCGGTTGTTTCCAATCCTGCTTGTTGGGCAAGTTCTGAATTAGGCACAACCCCAGGCGCTACAATAACTATATCTGCTTCTAGCTCTCTTTTGTTTGTAATAACTTTTTCTACTTGTTGATTACCCCTTATTTCTTTGACTTGTTCTTGAGTGTATAAGTTAACACCTTGCTCTTTAAGGTGATGAGAAGCTACTTGGGCAAGCTCAGGGCTTAAAAATCCTGGTAGGATTTGGTTTTGACATTCTATTATACTGGTTTCTATCCCCCATAAGTCTGTAAGGGCTTCTGCTATTTCTAAACCAATAAAGCCAGCTCCTATGACAACAGCCTTATTTACTCCTTTTGTTATGTTTTGGCGAATTAAAATAGCATCTTCAAGACCTTTAACATAAAATACATTGTTTAAATTTTCTCCTTTTAGCCCTAATCTCCTAGGTTTGCTTCCTGTGGCAAGTACTAGTTTATCGTATTCAAAGGAAATTTCTTTATTGGTTTTTAAATTAAGAGCTTTTACTCTTTTGTTTTCTCTATCTATCTTAAGAGCTTTGATTTTAGTTAGTACATTTACATCCTTAGCCTCTTTAAAAAAACTAACATCTCTTACTACATGAAAAGAGGTACTTTGGAGTTCCAAATGATCACTTACTTCTCCTGAAATATAAAAAGGTATTCCACATCCTCCATAGGATATAAACTCTCCTTGCTCTAAGATTGTAACTTCGCTTTCTGGTTCTAATCTTTTAAATCTGCAAGCTGCTTTTGGTCCTAAAGCTACTCCTCCAATTATTACTACTTTTTGCATTTATATACTCCTTATTAGGAATTTAAATTTATTTTTTAATTTATTTTTTAATGTTTAATGTAGTTATAGTTGATTGAATTTTGCTCTATACTTTATTTTTTTTCAAGTTTTTTTATTTAAAAGTTATTGTCCAATTAAAATTAAATTTGGTCTATTTAGAATTTTTAAGTTGTGTATTTTATTTAATTTAGAGAGTATCTCGTTTTTATCTTTTGCCTTAGATAAGATAGAGATAAGTTCTAGTCCAAAATCAAAATTAGATCCAAAATATGGCAACCATTTTTTAAATAAGCGAAGAGCTCTAGTTGGTTCGTAAAACTCGAAAAGATACAAGCACATTTTTCTGGCTATGTAATAATAAGTTTGGATTGTTGGCTGAAATCCTTGAGTGATTTGAGCAAAAATAAATGGTCTAGCAGCTGCAATGCGACCCAGAGCTACTCCATCACAACCTGTTTGCTGAAACATTTTCTTTACATCTTCTATGCTAAACACATTGCCATTGCCAAGAACAGGGATAGATACACTTTGCTTTACTACCGAAATATATTCCCATCTAGGGGGGCGGTTTCTTCTATCTGGATATATTCTGGGATGAAAAATTAAAAAATCTGCTCCACTTTGTTCAAACATTTTAGCTAAAAGAATAAGTTTTTTTTCTGTACATTGAGTAGGCAGCCTAAACTTAATACTAACAGGAATAGATACCGCCTTTTTTACAGCTTCTATTATTTGAGAGGCAAGAGAAACATTTTCTAAAAGATAAGCGCCTGCTTGTTGTTTATAAATATGAGATACAGAACAACCAAAATTGAGATCTATCCCAAATAATCCTTCCTGCTCTATTCTTTTAGCTGCATCAGCCATTTTTTTAGGATTATTTCCTATAATTTGGCATATTAACTGATATTTTTCTTCTTCAAAGAATTTAAAATAAGGAGAAGTTGCCCTATTTTCATAAGGTAATGCCTTGGCACTGCACATTTCCATAGAAAGTAAAGCGCAGCCCCCAAACTCTCTAATGATTTTTCTTAAAGCGAGGTGTGTTAATCCAACCATAGGGGAAAGTATTAGGAATGGTTTTTGTTTGAACTTAGAGAAAAGGAGTGAAGCCATGCAAATTTTTCCTCTTTTACAACAATCTAACCAAGCTGTGTGGTTTGAAGGTAAAGATATACTGGAAGCCGATCAAGAAAAAAATTTTTCTCTTCTTTTTCAGGAAGAACAAGGGAAAACAACATTTTTTGAAAGTCACTTACAGGATAAAGGACAACTACAAAATACCCCTAGAACACAACAAATCTCTACGTTGGCAGAGAACTGTGAAAAATTTTCTCAAATTATAAAAGAGGAAGATTTTTCCCAGATAAGAGAAGAGTTAGCCTCTTATGGGGTGTCTAAAGAAAAGCTATCTTTGTTAGAAGAAAAAGTAAAAAAGGGAGAGTTAACTTGGGCAAAGTTGCTTCATTGTTTAGATATTAAGATTTCTTTAAATTTATCTAAAGTAGATCGTTTAGATAAAGAAGTTATTTTGGGATTTTTGCAAAAAATAGGTTTTTCAGATGATGAAAGTAAAAAGATGTTTTTGCTTTTGTCTAAAGGTAAAATAAAAAGATTTGTGAAGGATGTGTTTAAAAGGATAGAGAAACTACCTAAGAATCATGAATTTAAATTATCTTATGCTGAATTAAAAGCATTTTCTTCTTTATTAGGAATAAAAAATTCTTTACATATTCAACTTAAACCATTTCATGGTACTTTAGATCAGAGCGGATTTAAAAATTTTATTTTAACTTTTTATTCTTTAGCTCAAAAGAAATTAGATTTTTCAAAAATTACATTAAAAAATGTAGATGATAATAAAATATTAATTTTAAAAAGAATATTTTCTGTTTTAAAAAAAGATGAACTAGAAAGTTCATCTGTTAAGATGAGAAATAAAGATAAATATATAAATGCCAAAAAAGAAGATAAAGAAATAAAAATATTGCTGTCTGCTAAAGATAGCCAATCTAAAAAAAGTAAAATTAAGATTTTTCAAGAACAGACTTTAGATTCTAAAGTTCATTTGAAATCTACAGAAATAGAAGATGGAAAGGAGTTAATAGATTATCGTCATACACAGTCTCATACTAAAAATTTAAAATTAAAGAAAACTGGCGAGAAGAATTTTCAAAAAAAGATTCAGGAGAAGTTGGACATATTAGGTATTAATAATAAAGGTTTAGATAAAAAAATAGAAATAAAGCAAGGACAAAATTTTTCTAAATTATCGCGTCATATTTGGAGCCAAGTAGAAAGTGGGATTTTACAAAATATTTCTAAAGGTAATGCTAGAATTATTTTAAAGTTAGATCCTCCAGATTTAGGGCAAGTAGGTTTGATTTTACAAGTAAATAAAAATGAAGTGAGTCTGCTTTTAAAAACTTCTCATGAAGAAACAGGAAATATTTTAAATCAACATATTCATCAATTAAAAGCTCATTTAGAACAACAAGGTTTTAAGGTTCAAAAGTTAGAAGTAAAGGCTAATTTACAAGAAAGTAATCAGTTCTCATTTGCTCAAAATGGGGAAAATCATCAGTCTATGAAAAGAGAGCTTTTTAAACAGAGGATTTTCTTAGCAAGACAAAATTATTTTACCAGGGAAAATTTGGCAAATGATGTGCTATATAGAGAAGAAGAGGAAATTTTTTCCACTAAAGGAATTAGCCTTTTTGCCTAATAAAAGGAGTAGGTAGGATGGATAGAACAGTTAACGGTTTAATTGGAGCGTATGAACGAGAAATGGAAGCTAGTGGTTATAAGGCTACAGGAGAACAAAAAGTTTTAGGTAAAGATGATTTTTTAAAGCTCCTGGTTACTCAGTTAGAGCATCAAGATCCATTAAATCCTATGGATGATAAAGAATTTATTGCCCAGTTAGCACAATTTTCAAGTTTAGAGCAAATGAATAACATTTCTGAAGGGATAAATAAATTGGTCCAATCAAATAATACTTCTCAAATGTTAGGCGCAGTTGGTTTTATAGGAAAAGAAGTTACTGCTAAAGGGGATAGTTTAAGTAAAGAAGATGATAAAGTTTCTACTGTTTATTATTCCTTAAATGATGTAGCTAAAAATATGTATGTAAATGTTTTCGATCAATTCGGTAATATTATTTATTCTACAAATTTAGGGGCAAGGCAAGCAGGAGATTATGAATTTCATTGGGATGGAAAAGATTTTACAGGTAAGGATGCACCTAATGGAGTATATAAGGTGACTTTTGCTGCTGAGGGTATTCACGGACAGCCTGTATTAGTAGATACTCAAGTTAGTGGAAAAGTTGCTGGAGTGCAAAATACCACTACTGGCACTGTTTTAAGGTTGGAGGATGGAAGGGTTGTAAACTTTAATAATATAAAAGAGGTTGTAAACTCCGATCATTAAAATTTTGGTCGGGAGGAGGTAATATGGGACTTACTGCAGCTTTATATTCAGGTACCAGTGGACTTAAAGTCCATGGCGAAGGTATGAGTGTAGTTGGCAATAATATAGCCAATGTAAGTACTGTAGGCTTTAAGGCTTCTAGAATGCATTTTGAAGATGCACTTAGTCAGGAAATCACCGTAGCCAATGGAGTAGGACAAGTGGGAAGAGGAGTAGCTGTTGGGGCAGTATATGGTGATTTTACTCAAGGTTCATTAGAAACAACTACTGAATCCACTGATTTGGCTATAGGAGGAAATGGTTTTTTTATTGTTTCTCCTAAAGGAGAAGAAATTGAGTATTATACAAGGGCTGGAAACTTTCGGTTTGATCAAGAGGGATATTTGGTAGATCCCCATGGATATGTAGTGCAAGGATGGCAAGTGCAACAAGAAGATAGCTCTGCTCCAGCAAGTGGATCTGCCACCACAGCTGATCAATCTACAGGAGTAAGAACTGTTGGAACTCCTACAGATATTCGTTTAGAGAACTTTCAATCCCCTCCAGAAGCTACTTCAAGAGTTGATATGGTGGTAAACCTTGATTCTAGAAGCGAAGATCATGCCACAGACGCTACAAATCCTTTTTTTGCTATGTTTAATAATTGGGATGCTTCTCAAGATACTCCTCTTGGAGATGCTCAATATGCCTATCAGAGTACTATTAAAGTTTATGATGAAAATGGAACTTCTCATAATTTAACTGTATATTTTGATCCTGTTAGTGATGATATTTCTAATACGGGTGGTAGGAGATATTGGGAATATATGGTTACTGTAAATCCTGATGAAGATAATAGGACTTTTTGGAGTGGAGCTGCTAATACCACCAAAAAGGGAGTATTGATGATTGGTTCTCTTACTTTTAACTCTGCTGGTGAAATCGAAAACCTGAGTGCTTTTACTTTAAGCAATGTAGCAGCAGGAGATGATCCTTCAAATTTAAGCGAGTGGACGCCTGCTGATTTTTCTCAAAATGGCTATCCTTTATTCACTGCTAATTTTTTAGGAAATACTAATGCAGATTATACTTCTTCCACAGATGCTACTAACATTGAACTGAATTTTGGATTGAGAAACAGAGATTTAACAGAGACTCCAGCTGGATCAGAAGCTGGATGGGACACAGCAGGCGGAACAGCCGATGCTACAGATAATGCCAGCCTGATTGGAACCAATTTAAATAATTTAAACGTATTCCAAGACCCAGAAAGAAGTGCCCTTGCGATTACAAATTACAGCACAGGTTCTACTACTATTTACCAATCTCAAGATGGTTATACTGCTGGTTTTTTACAAAACATAACAGTTGATAGAGATGGTGTTATTACAGGAAGATATTCTAATGGACAAATATTACAGCTATATGCTCTAACTTTGGCAGATTTTAATAATAAATATGGGCTTAGAAGAGAAGGAGGAAATTTATTTGCTGAAACACGTTCTTCTGGTCCTCCTCTTACTGGGTTAGCAGGAACAGGAGGAAAAGGAACTATTGCTTCTAATTCTTTGGAACAGTCTAATGTTGATTTAGCTACTGAGTTTGTAAAAATGATTACTATTGAAAAAGGATTTCAGGCTAATAGTAAGACTATTACTACTACAGATGGAATGCTAAGTGTTTTAATTCAGATAAAGCGATAATTTTTTAGATTTAGATTAAGAGGAGGTAAGTTTAAAATTCCCTCCTCTTAATTAAAAGTTTTTATCAATAAATACGCCTATTAATTTTTCTAGATGCTTTGCGATTTTTAGAATCGTATCAGGCGGGATAGATTGGATTACTTTATTGGTTTTTGTATCTATTAAATTGACTTGTAATAGCTTATTTTCGTTTTTTACTTCTAACTTTAGTTTAACTCCTTGAGATTTTAAATAATTATTTAGAAGTAGAGCAGTGTCCTTTATTTTTTTATTAGACATTGCTCTAGTTTTTTTTGTTGTTAGGTTCGCTGAAGATATAGTTGTTGATTCAGATTGTTTTATATATTTTGGAAGAAAATAGGTCTGGTCGTCGCTAAAGATTTTTTCAAGTTGCATAACCTTATCCTCCTTTCTTTCTAAATCGACCATAGAAGAAAAAACTTTAGAAATGTTTTTGGTATTAATTTTGAATGTTTTTTTATAAATAAACTTAAAGGAGGAAAAAATGTCTTTGGTCATTAACCACAACATGATGGCTATGAATGCGGCAAGAAATTTGTCAGCTGCTTATAGCAGATTAAGTACTTCCACGCGAAGGCTTTCTTCAGGTCTTCGAGTGGGTACGGCAGCAGATGATGCTGCAGGTTTAGCAATTAGGGAGCTTATGAGGGCAGATATTGCCTCTATAAATCAGGGCATTAGAAATGCCAATGATGCAATCTCTCTCATTCAAACTGCGGATGGAGCATTACAGGTTATTGATGAAAAGTTAATTAGAATGAAGGAATTAGCAGAGCAAGCAGCTACAGGAACTTATACTTCAGATCAGCGTCTGATTATTGACTCTGAGTATCAAGCAATGGCTTCAGAAATTACTAGAATTGCCAATGCTACAGATTTTAATGGTATTTATCTTTTAAATGGTAACTTGTCTTCTGCTAGAACGAACCCTGCTGAGTGGGGTTTAGACCATAATGGTTCTGTTTTAAATCCTACAGGTTCTTTAAAAATTCATTTTGGCACAGGTAATGATTCTGCCGAGGATTATTATTATATTGCTATTGGAGCAGCAACTGCTTCTGCTTTTGGATTAGGGAACAATGCAGATATAAATGCCTCTAATTATATAGGTGGGTATTCTATTTCTACTCAAGAAGAAGCTCAAAAGGCTTTAGATGCTATTAACGCAGCAATAGTGTCTAAGGATAAAATTAGAGCAGCTCTTGGTGCGTTGCAAAACAGATTACAAAATACAATTACTAATTTAAGTATTCAGGCAGAAAATTTACAAGCTGCTGAATCTCGTATTTCAGATGTAGATGTAGCTACAGAAATGACTAATTTCGTTCGAAATCAAATCTTGACCCAATCTGCTGTAGCTATGTTGGCTCAAGCAAACAGTTTGCCTAGAATGGCTATGCAACTCATTGGTGGCGGAATGTAGTCAATTTTTTGACCAAAGACACGAAATAATAAGGAGCCTGCTTGTAAGCAGGCTCCTATGAAATTATTTCTGTCTAAATAGTTGAAGGGCTTTTTTAGCAGCTAGTTGTTCAGCTTTTTTTATGCTTTGCTCTTCAGCAAATACTTCTGTTTTTTGGGGGTTTGGAAGAATAACTTTGACTTTAAATATTTTAGCATGGTCAGGCCCACTACTTTCTATAAGAGTATAAATTGGTCTATCTCCAAATTTTTCTTGGGTATATTCTTGGAGTTGCGTTTTATAGTCTTTTTTTTCTGTGAGAGTATTTATTTTTTTGGGTAATAAGGGGAAAAAAAGTTTAGAGATAATCTTTTTAATTTGAGAAAAATTTTTGCTATCTAGATAAATAGCTCCTAAGATTGCCTCAAAAGTATCAGCAAGTATGCTGTTTCTTTCTCGTCCTCCCTGGAGTTCTTCTCCTTTTCCAAGAAGTATAAATTTTCCTAATTCTAATTTTCTTGCAAGGTTAGCTAAGCTTGTTTCATTAACTAAGCATGCTCTAGCTTTAGTTAATTTACCTTCTTCTGCTTGAGGAAATTGACTGTAGAGTATATCGGATATAGCAAGTTCTAGAACAGCATCTCCTAAAAATTCTAGTCGCTCATTGTCTTTAGTTCCTGTTTCATTAGCATATGAAGTATGAGTAAGTGCCTGAATGAGTAAGTCTTTATTTTTAAAAGAGTAGTTTAGTATTTTAAAAAGAGATTTGTATTTTGTCATTTTTTAGGTTATCCTAATAAAAAATAATTTGTGTGAAAGAATTTTAGGAGGAATTGGGAAAAAATTCAACTTCCTTTTACCTTTGATTTTTATCCTCTCACCAGGTAGAGATTGGGGAAGGGATGTGTTTGTTTTAATTAAAAGTGGCTAAAGCAAACTAAAAGGAGGCAAAAAAGATGGTCAGTCTCTATATTGGTTCTACCTCAGGATATTCTGGGAAAAACCTAGTGACAATGACTTTAGGACTAAAATTTCAGCAAGAGGGATATAAAGTAGGTTATATGAAGCCAGTAGGTGCTATGCCAAAGAGAGTTGGTGATAAGTTAGGAGATGAAGATGCTCTCTTTATGCAAGAAATTTTAGGTCTTTCTGAAGATCCAGAAAAACTTACTCCTGTAGTCGTAGATCATGACTTTAAAATCAAGGCTTTTAGTGGACAATGTAAAAATTTGATGGAAAAAATAGAAGCCGCTTATCAGGAGTTGAGTAAAGATAAGGATATAATGTTGGTTTCTGGCTCTGGAAGTATGTATTCTGGTAGATATTGTAATGTAGATGGAGTGACTTTAGTTAAAAAATTTGGTTTTAAAACTCTTGTAATAGATCGTTTTGATAAAGAGTTGAACTATGACTACCTAGCAGTATTAAAAGATGAGCTAAAAGATAATATGTTAGGATGCGTTTTAAATGATATTCCGAATCAATTTATGGAAGAGCTAAACTCTATGATTATTCCTTTTCTTGAGAGTAAAGGAGTTAAGGTTCTAGGGGTAATCCCAAAAGATCCTCTTATGGGTGCAATTAAAATTGGAGATTTGGCCAAACGTTTAGGGGGCAGAATCATTGTCGCCAATGAAAAGGCTGATAAAGTTGTAGAAAATTTTCTTATTGGTACAATGCAAGTAGAAAATTTTATGACTCACTTTAAAAAGAATCCTAAAGCTGCAGTTATTGTAGGCGGTGATAGATCTGATGTTCAATTAGTTGCGTTGGAAGGAAATTGTCAGTGTCTAATTTTAACAGGTAATCTCTACCCCAACGATATTATTATGACCAGAGCAGAGGTATTGGGAGTGCCTATTATTTTAGTAAGAGATGATACTTTTACTATAGCAAAGAAAATGGATGAAATTTTGTCTCGTGTTAAGTTAAGAGATGTGATTAAAGTTCAGCATGGAACAAAGTTGGTAGGTTCATTACTTGACTTTAATGCAATTAAGCAAGGTCTTGGTTTAGCTTAGTAGTCGTTTGATTTTTTGATTTAGAGTAAAAATGAAGAGGAGGTTTTTATGCCTCCTCTTTTATTTTCTGAGCAGCAGCTTTGGCCAGAGAATCGCATTCTTCGTTTTCTGGATGGTTGTTGTGTCCTTTAATCCATTCAAAAGTAACAGTGTGTTTCTGAGTGAGTTGTAAAAGTTTTTCCCAGAGGTCTTTATTTTTAACAGGTTTTTTAGAGGCATTTTTCCAATTATTTTTAAGCCAATTTTTTAACCATCCTTCATTAAAGGCTTTTACTACATATTGAGAATCTGTAAAAACTGTAACCTTACATGGTTTTTTTAAGGCCATAAGTCCTTCTATTATGGCCTGGAGCTCCATTCTGTTGTTAGTAGTAGAAGTAAATCCCTTTTGAATTTTTTTAGATTTGTTTTTATATTTTAAAATAACGCCAATTCCTCCTGGCCCTGGATTTCCTAAAGAACATCCATCAGTAAATAGGTAAACTTCTGGCAGGTTATTTACTTTCAATTTCTTGGATCCTTGTTTTTATTAACTGAAGACATTGAACTAGTCTTTGTGGTAATTGGTTTGGATTAAAGTGGTTTTGGAAATAATTTTCTTGTAAATAACGTAAAAAATTTATGCCCAAGGCTTTTTCTAAGATAGGAGGAAATCTAATGATAACTTCTTTTTGAGTAGGACAAATTCCAATAAAGATAGTGCGTTTATCAAGATGAGGTATATAGATATGCTCTTTGGTGATTTTTATATTAAGTTTAAGTCCATAATTATCTTTAAAATAATGTACAAATTCATAGATAAGTTGTTTTTCTGAACTTGTTAACGTCTTGGTTTGATCCCATAAAGATTGTTTATTCTGAATTTTAGTAAGAGCATTTTCATAATTTTTCCAAAATAAAAAGGCAGTACCACTAAATATAATTACTAAAAGGACTGCTTTTAAAAATGGATTTAAGTGATTTCTAGTGTATTTCATTTTAAGATAATTCTTTTATCCATTGTTTAAGTGGTGTTTCTATAATTTTTCTTATTTCCTCTAGTCTTTCTTGGTTAGTTGCTTCAAAGCGAAGTACTAGAACAGGCTGAGTATTTGAAGCTCTTAAGAGTCCCCAACCATCTGGAAATACAATTCTAACTCCATCTACATCAATTATTGTGTATTTTTCTTTAAAATATTTTTGAGCTTTTTTGATAACTTCAAATTTTATTTTATCAGGGCATTGCATTCTAATTTCTGGTGTAGTGACAGTTTGTGGCCAGTCATTTAGATAAGTACTAAGAGGTTTTTGAGGGTTTTGAGCAATAATTTCTACTAAACGTTTAGCAGCATATATAGCATCGTCAAAACCAAAATATTTATCTGCAAAAAACATATGTCCGCTCATTTCTCCAGCTAAAAGTGCACCCTCTTCCTTCATTTTTGCTTTAATAAGAGAATGTCCTGTTTTCCACATAATGGGTTTTCCACCATGTTTTTTGATATCATCATATAGTAAGTATGAACACTTTACTTCCCCTATGATAGTTGCCCCAGGATGTTTTTTTAAAATATCTCTAGCAAAAATAGCTAAAAGTTTATCTCCATAAATAATATTTCCTGTTTCATCTAAAACTCCGATTCTATCTCCATCTCCATCTAATCCTATGCCTAGGTGAGCGTTTTCTTCTATAACCTTTTGTTTTAAATCAGCTATGTTTTCTAATACTGTTGGGTCTGGATGATGGTTGGGAAAGTCTCCATCTGGTTCACAGTATAGTTCTATTACTTCTGCACCTAATTTACGTAAGACTTCAGCACAAACTTCTCCTGCTGCTCCATTTCCTCCATCTACTACAACTTTTATAGGGTGTGGTAGTTTGCCATCACTAGTTAAATGATTAATATAGGCAGGTACAATATCCATTTCAGTAGCCAAACCTTGGAGTTTCTCAGAAATTAAAAAATCTCCTGACTTCATAATTTCATATATTTTGAGAATTTCATCTGTATGAATAGTACTTTCATGAGCCCAAATTTTAAATCCATTGAAGTCTTTGGGGTTATGACTAGCTGTTATCATTACTCCACCTTGGAGGTTTAAAAATTTAACAGCAAAATAAAAAAGAGGAGTAGCGACCATATTCAAGAATATTACATCAACTCCAGTTTGAGTTAAACCTTTTATTATGCTTTGTTGGTAAATAGGAGAAGAATGTCTACAGTCATGACCTACTGCAACACGCCTAATTCCTTGTTTACGAAAATAGGTGCCGCAGGCCTTACCAAAAGTTTCAACCCACTCAGGATCAAAGTCTACATCCACAATACCCCTAATGTCATATGCTCTAAAAATTTCTTTTTTTATTGGTTTCATTTTTATTAGCTCCTTTTTTTGTTTTTTTATTTGTTATAAACTTTTAAATTTAAAAAATAAAAAAATCAATGTATTAATTTACTTGGGACAAGATAAAAAGTTAATGGCGCAAAGTTTAAACTTTTTAGATAATTTCTTATATAAATTTAATATGTTAGAAAATATTAAGTTGTGGAGAATGTAGATATTATTTTTTGTTTTAACTCCTTGCTAGATTTTCTTTTGTTTGCTATCTTTAAAAGTAGAATAATAATTTTGACCCCTTGAATATAAGGAGAAAGTTATGAACAAGTTTGTAATTATTGTGGTTTTATTTTTTAGTGGATTTTTAGGCATATTAGAAGCAGCTCCTATTTATGGGAACTGGTCAGGAGTTCTTTATACTCAATCTATCCCTGTACAAAAAAATAATCCTAATCTTAGACAATATACTTTAGATATTCAACGATATTTATTAACTTCTTATAAGGGAAAATATGTACAGCTAATTACTTATGTAGTAAAAAGAGGAGAGAGGTATACTATTTCTATTAAATTCCCTCAAGATGGAGTTTCTAGAAGTTTGATCTTTACCGGTTATAATCCCTTTGCTTCATCAGGATATGCTATATCTTATCAAAATAAGAAATATCAGGGCAGATATATGCTATATAGAATTAATTTTTCTAATTCAAGAGAAAGTAAATATGAAAATATGGTAGTAATAGTAGTGACTAATAAACCCTTGATGCCTTTTTATTTGAGAATACAACATCCAGCTGTACCTGATGGGATTGTTGATGCTAGACATCCAAATCCTGGGGATCCTGCTATGGGAGCTTATTTTTGGGGTACTATTATTAAACATCCTCTTGTTTTAAAATAAATAATTTTTGATTGAATCGAGATCAGTAGAGTAAATTAATTATAGCTAATATATAAGATAAGAGATTGACGCTATACAAAAGGGTATGTAATACCATAAGTCGTTGACTGAATAAAAATTGTTGAATCCAAGAAGGGGTTTTTTATGAATTGGGATTGGGAGAAATTACAACAGCGAAAGGAAAAAAATACGTTTCAAGTAAAAGGGCCAGACTTTAGTTCCTTTGAGAAAAAAATTGGTAATTTAAAGTCAAAGTTGCCTGGAGGGTCTGTTTTATTGTTAATAGGCATTCTTTTGTGGCTCTTAAGTGGTATTTATATTGTAGAACCAGATGAAGTAGGGGTAGTACAACGATTTGGTAAGTTTAATCGCATTACTCCTCCAGGGCCGCATTATCACTTACCTTATCCTATTGAAAAGGTACAGACGCCCAAAGTTACCAGGATCCAGAGGGTAGAAATAGGATTTAGAACTCTTTCTAAAAATTTAATTTCAAAAAATATTCAATATAGACTTGTTCCAGAGGAATCATTAATGCTTACTGGAGATGAAAATATCGTAGATGTCCAATTTATTGTTCAATATCAGATAAAAGATCCTCAATATTATCTTTTTAATATTGCAGATCCTGAAAAGACAGTAAAAGATGCAGCAGAGGCTGCAATGAGAGAAGTTATTGGCAATAATGATATTGATTCTGCTCTTACTACAGGGAAGCTTATTATTCAGAATGATACTAAAAGGCTATTACAAGAGATTTTAGATCGTTATCATAGTGGTATTAGAATAGTTGCTGTGCAATTGCAAGATGTTCATCCTCCTCGTCAAGTAATAGATGCTTTTAAGGATGTGGCTAGTGCTAAAGAGGATAAAATTAGGTATATTAACGAGGCAGAAGCCTATAGAAATGATATTTTACCTAAAACTAGGGGAGAAGTTGCTCAGATATTAAATGAGGCACAGGCCTATAAAGAGAGTGTAGTACGGAAAGCAAAAGGTGAAACAGCAAGATTTTTATCTGTGTTTAAAGAGTATAAACGCGCAAAAGATGTAACTAGAAAACGTCTTTACTTAGAGACAGTAGAGAAGATATTATCTAATCCACAGATTAATAAAATTATTTTAAGTGATAAGGCTGCAAAAAGTGTTGTTCCCTATTTGTTTTTGAAGAATGAGAATGGTAAATTAAAAGGGAGTAAGTAAGTATGAGGCGATTAAGTTCTATTTTTTTAATAGTTTTAGCCGTTGCTCTGTTTGGTCTATGGCAATCAGTTTTTATTGTAGACCAAACAGAAACAGCATTGGTTTTAGAGTTAGGAAAACCTGTTAGTTCTGCGTTGAAACCTGGTCTTCATTTTAAATTACCTTTTATCCAAAATGTTATTTATTTTGACTCTAGAGTATTAGAATATGACGCTCCACCAGCTGAGATTTTAACTAAAGATAAAAAGAATTTAGTAGTAGATAATTATTCTCGCTGGCGAATTAAAAATCCTCTTCTTTTTTATAAAAGTGTACGTACGATTTCCAGAGGAATATCAAGAATAGATGATATTGTTTATGCTCAGCTAAGAGTTGCTTTAGGACAGTATCTTTTAACAGAGATTGTCTCTTCTAAAAGAGCTGAGATCATGCGTAGGGTAACTAAGAAGTGTGATGAGCTGTTGCAAGATTATGGAATTGAGATTCTAGATGTTAGAATAAAAAGAGCTGACTTACCTCCAGAAAATGAGCGAGCAATATACAATCGTATGCGGGCTGAAAGAGAACGGCAGGCCAAACGTTATCGCTCTGAGGGTAGAGAAGAAGCTTCAAAAATTCGTTCTATGGCCAATAGAGAGAGAACTGTGATGCTGGCTGAAGCTACAGAAAAGGCTGAAATTTTAAAAGGTGAAGGAGAAGCTTTGGCTACTTCTATTTATGCTCAGGCATTTTCTAAGGATCCAGAATTTTATCAATTTTATCGTTCTTTAGAAGCTTATAAAAAGAGTTTAAAAAACAAAACCCAGTTTATTTTAACGCCTGATAGCGAATTTTTTAAATATCTTAAAAAAAGTAAGTAAGATAAGTTAAAATTAGATTTTTGATTAACGTTGGCTTATATAATTTAAGCAAAAAATAAAAATTTAAAGGGGATAACATGTTTGATGACGTGTCTGATTTAAAACTTTTGGGAAAGAGTAAAACAGAATATCCCTCTAAAGTAAGTCCTGATTTATTGGAAAGTTTTCCGAATCGTTTCCCAAATAGAGATTATTGGGTAACTTTGATTAGTGATGAATTTACCTCCCTTTGTCCTATGACAGGACAGCCTGATTATGGAACAATTGTTATTAAATATAGACCTGATAAGCGTTGTATTGAATCCAAGTCTTTAAAGTTTTATCTTTTTAGTTATAGGCAAGAACCTACATTTATGGAAACAGTGGTTAATCGGATTTTAGATGATTTAGTCAATGCGTGTTCGCCAAAAGAAATGATAGTTGTTGGTAAATTTAAGCCTAGGGGTGGAGTAGTAATAGAAGTTGAGGCTCATTATAAAAAATGAGTTGACAGGGGACTGTTTTCTTGTTTAAAAGCCTCTTTCCATTCGGGATGAGGTAATGCTCTTTAAAATTTTGGTATTATAATTAAAAAAATCTTGACAGAAGAATGTCCTGCCTATAAAGAAGATGTCCTCTTGATTGGGGGATCGTCTAATGGCAGGACGACGGGTTCTGGCCCCGTTAGTCAAGGTTCGAGTCCTTGTCCCCCAGCCAGAAAGTTATATATGCGTCCCCATCGTCTAGCCCGGTCCAGGACATCGGCCTTTCACGCCGGTAACAGGGGTTCAAATCCCCTTGGGGACGCCAACAAAGAGACAAAAGGCTTCTATCCTTTTAGAGGGTAGAAGCCTTTTTTATTTTATGACTTCTAGATTTTAAGTGTAATTATTTTTTTGTAAAGAATACTCTTTCTTTTTCTTGCCAAGGTTTAATTTTTTAGGCAAAAGTAAAAAGACACGCTATATATTAGTATTATTCTTTGGCTATTAAGTTTTAAGGTGGATTTTTTTATAATAATGAAGAGCGAGGTTATTTCTTTTTTATTTGAAACTCTATAAAATTAAAAGGAGGCTAAGATGGCAGATACATATGAAAAAGTTTTAGAGTTGGGTAGACCAGACACGATAAAAAGGCTTTTTCCTCATAGTAAAGCACTTTTGGTCAGTGGCAAAGTTATAGATAGAGCAATGCTGAAAAAAGGAAATTGTATGACAATTGCAGCTAATTGTCGTAATTATTTTGTTTTAAGAGGAGTTTTGTTAGCAGCTCAAAAGGCAAATGCTGCTATTATTTTAGAGATAGCTAAGTCAGAAAGTAATTATTGCCATATAAATATGTGGAATCTTGCTCGCTATGTAGATACAGTTGCAAATGAACTTGGAATAACTGTTCCTCTTGCAATTCATGCAGACCATTTTACTATAAAAAGCCAACAAGACGTTGAATTAGCAAAGAAGCAAATTCCATCTCTTTTTGAATTTGGGATTACTTCCATTGCAATAGATGCTTCTCATTTGCCAGATAGAGATAATTTGCTAGCTAATATAGAATTAGCAAAATATGTTCCTTCCTGGGCTGGATATGAGACAGAAGTTGGAGAAATTAAAGGCAAAGAAGGATTATCTACTCCAGAAGAAGCTCTTTTTTTAATTAAGGGATTAAATGCAAATAATATTTTCCCTGATTGGATTGCTTTAAATAATGGTACCACTCATGGCATTCAAGATAGTAATGCAGGTATCCAGGTGGATTTGACAGCAAAGATACATGAGGCAATTGCGCCTTATGGTGTTTCTGGTGCTCAGCATGGAACATCTGGAAACAATTCTGACAGGTTAAGAGAAATTGCTACAAAGACTACTACTACTAAGGCTAATGTAGCTACGGCTTTGCAAATGCTTGCTTGGGGTGTAAAAGTAGACGAATATGGGAATGCAGTATTGGATGATAAAGGAGAATTGATAAAAGAAAAGGATAAAGGTGTTACAGATGAGTTATGGCAAGAAATGGTAAGTTATGCAAAAGAAAAGGGATGGCCTGCAAAGAATTATAAATGGCTTAATCTTCCTTTTGAGATGAAGTTTTTAAGTGAACCAAAAGAAGTTAGAGAGAGAATGACCAAAGCTGTGGAAGACTTTGTGTATGATTTATTGGTAAATGTATTTTATGCTCAAGATAGTGCAGATATAGCCAAGGAGTTGATTTTAGAAGCAGGCAGTTTTGATCTTGGTCCAAAAGCTAAAAGAATAGAAAATCCAGAAGAATGGACTATAGAAAAAATTAAACAAATGAAAGATTTGCGTACTGACGTAGGAACTGGTGATTATGATGATTAATAATTTACCTACAAATCAGTTGACTTAGTTTAAAAAATACTTGAAGAGGAGAGAAATTACTTAGAAAATAGGAGGTTTTATGGATTTGGTGAGTGTTGCCCATGCTATGGGTCAGGCAGGTGGAGCTTCTGGTGGGGGGCAGCCCAATCCTTTGGGAGCTTTTTTGCCATTACTTTTGATGTTTGCTATTTTTTATTTTTTGCTAATAAGACCACAGCAAAAAAAAGCAAAACAGCATAAAGAGATGCTCGCTTCTCTTCGTAAAGGTGATAGAGTAATGACAGGTGGAGGACTTTACGGAAGAATTGTGGATTTAGATGGAGAGGTTGTTACTGTGCAACTTGCTGATAATGTAGAGGTTAAGGTAAATAGAGGTTATATCGCTGCTGTAGTGAATCCTGAAAAACAGAAAACAGAAGGGAAGTCAACAAAAAAAGGTAAATAGAAAAAGTAGCCAAAGTAGATAATTTTAGTTAAAAGGGCTTGGTTTATTGCCAAGCCCTTTTTGTTTATGGGCATAAAATTTTGGTAAAGGGGTAAAAAGGATGAATATGAGTTTGCGGTGGCGATTTATTGTTATTTTAATAGTGTTGGTCTTGGGGCTTATTTATACCTTGCCTTCTATTCCTAAAATTAAAAATTCTCCATTAGGTAAATTTTTACCAGATGATCAGATAAACCTTGGTTTGGATTTAAAAGGCGGAATACATCTTACTTTAGGGGTAGATGTGAATACTGCCTTAAAAAATTCTTTAGCCCAAACAGGTGAAGATATAAGAGATGAGGCTCGAGAAAAGGGAATTTTTGTTCTAAAACCTCAGGTAGATAATTCAAACACTTTAACCTTTACGCTTTTAAAGTCTTCCCAAGCAAATGATTTGGAAAAATTAATAAAAAAATATTTTCCAATGCTAAAAATTTTAAAGAAAGAGGTGCAGGGAGAGCAAGTTAAATATTTTTTAAGTTTTAAAGAAAAGTATAAAGAACAACAAATTAAAATGACACTAGATCAGGCAGTAAAAACTATTCGGAATCGAATCGACCAATTTGGAGTAGCAGAGCCAGATATTCGTAAGCAAGAAGATCATAGAATACAGATTCAGCTCCCTGGATTAAATGATCCAGAGAGAGCTATTCGGGTAATTGGAAAAACTGCACATCTAGAATTTATGTTAGTTGATGATAATGTGGATTTAGAAAAGGCTAAAAAAGGAATATTACCTCCGGGAAGAAAGCTTTATTATATCTACAGGGAAACTCCTTCTGGTCAGGAAACAAAACATCCCATAGTACTTATAGATACCCCTGTTTTAACAGGAGAATATATAACTAATGCTAATGTGGCTTTTGATTCTTTTGGTCGTCCTTATGTTTCTTTGTCTTTTAATGCCAGAGGTGCAAAGATTTTTGAGCGAATTACAGGAG
This sequence comes from Desulfonauticus submarinus, assembly GCF_900104045.1. Classification (NCBI taxonomy): domain Bacteria; kingdom Pseudomonadati; phylum Thermodesulfobacteriota; class Desulfovibrionia; order Desulfovibrionales; family Desulfonauticaceae; genus Desulfonauticus; species Desulfonauticus submarinus. The sequence goes on along the minus strand of NZ_FNIN01000003.1, from coordinate 122,318 downwards.
AAAATGTTAATAAACGATTAGCAATTGTTTTGGATGGAAAGGTATATTCTGCTCCAGTTATTCAAGAAAAAATTATTGGAGGCAGAGCTAGTATTACTGGTCATTTTACCACAGATGAAGCTCATGATTTAGCTATTGTTTTAAGAGCAGGATCTTTGCCTGCACCAGTTAAAATTTTAGAAGAAAGGAGTGTAGGACCTTCTTTAGGTCAAGAGTCAATCCAGAAAGGAATCTTTTCTGCTTTGCTTGGCGGGGGAATAGTTATTCTATTTATGTTAATTTATTATGGCTTTGGTGGATTGGTTGCAGATATAGCTTTAATCTTTAATTTGATTTTAATTATGGCAGGGTTAGCTGCATTTGGAGCTACTCTGACCTTGCCAGGAATAGCAGGTATTATTTTGACTATTGGTATGGCTGTTGATGCAAATGTTCTTATTTTTGAACGAATTAGAGAAGAATTAAGGCGAGGTGTTACTGCAAGAAAAGCAGTTGATGAAGGATTTTCTCGTGCTACTTTAACTATTTTAGATGCGAATGTAACCACTATTATTGCTGCTATTATTTTGTATCAGTTTGGTACAGGACCAATACGAGGTTTTGCTGTAACTTTAACTTTGGGTATTTTGGCTTCTATGTTTACAGCTATTTTTGTTTCAAGAGCTATTTTTGAGTGGTGGTTGTCTAGGAAGAAAGAAGTTAAGTCTTTAAATATTTAAGGGGGCTAAAGGAATGGGACTTACTATAATTAAACCTAATACTAACTTTGATTTTATAGGGTTTAGAAAATTTGCTTTTGCTTTATCTGGTTTGTTAATTTTAATAGGAATTGTGTCTCTTTTAATTAAAGGTGGACCTCGTTATGGGATAGATTTTGCTGGTGGAATGGTGGTGCAAATAAAATTTGACCAAGATATTAAAGTCCGCTCCTTAAAAGATGCTTTAAAAAATACAGGGCTTCCAAATTTGGTAATCCAACGATTTGGCTCAGATACCGATCATGAATACCTCTTGCGTTTGCCTTTATTAAAACAAAGTGGAGAGCAGGTTAGAAAACTTATTTCCGAAGCTTTAAATAAAAATTTAAAAAATAATAAATTTGAGATTCAACGTTTAGAGATGGTTGGCCCAAAGGTTGGTAAGGATTTAAAAAATAAGGCTTTAGAAGCCTTGTTTTATGCAGTTTTATTAATTGCTATTTATATTTCTGGTCGTTTTGAACATAAGTGGGCTCTTTCTGCACTTATGGCTGCAGCTCTTGGTTTTGGTGTATATATTTTAAAGCTTGTGTCTTTACCAACTAGTTTTTTAATAGTTGGAGCCATGTTAATTACTTTGTTTTTATGTTGGTATTTAAAATTAAAGTATGCGCTTGGGGCGGTAGTTGCTCTTATTCATGATGTTACTATTACAGTAGGAATTTTCTCACTTTTAAATAAAGAATTTGATTTAACTATTGTAGCTGCTTTATTAACAATTATAGGTTATTCTTTAAATGATACTATCATAGTATTTGATAGAATAAGAGAAAATTTAAGAGGTAAAAAAATAGGGACCTTTGCGCAAGTTATTAACAAAAGTATAAATCAAACTTTGAGTAGAACTATTTTAACTTCTGGTACTACTTTGATGGTAGTTTTATGTTTGCTTATCTTTGGTGGAGGAGTAATCCACGATTTTGCATTGGCTTTATTTATAGGTATTTTAGTTGGTACTTATTCTTCCATTTATGTTGCCAGTCCTATTTTATTGAGTTTTGGTGATACCAGAGCAAAGGATAAGGAGTAGGTTTAATATATGAAAACAGCAATTTTTGGTTTTGCTGGTAGTGGAAAAACAGATCTTTTTTTGGCCTTAGCAGGAGCAAAGAATATAAATGTTAACAGAGCTATGGTTAAAGTGCCTGAGCCTCGATTGGATCCATTGGCCAAATTATTTAATCCTAAAAAAATTACTTATACTGAAATAGAGTATTTAGATATCCCAGGTGGAGGAGGAAAAGGACAAGGATTGGGTGCAAGGATTTTAAATGAAATAAGACCTTATGACTGTCTTTTAGCAGTATTAGATGGGTTTAGTGGCTTAAATGATCCTAAATCTCAATGGGAAGCAATAGAAACAGACCTTTTGATTTCAGACTTGGCTGTAGTGGAAAAAAAGTTGGAAAAAATGGCTGTAGATAAAAAAAAGTCTAAGCATTTGGTAGATCCTAAAGAAGAGCAATTGTTAGAAAAGGTAAAAACAGTTTTAGAAGAAGAACAACCCTTACGAGGATTTAGCGAATTAGTAACAGCTCCAGAACTTAGAGGATATTGTTTTTTAAGTGCAAAACCTATTTTATATGCTTGGAATGTAGCGGAAGATGAAATAGGGAGTATGCAGGTACCTGAATCTGCTGATAAACAAGTTCATATTGTGGTATCTGCTAAGTTAGAAAAAGAGATGGCAGAGCTTACTGATCCTGAAGAAGTTGCTATGTTTATGGAAGACTTGGGAATTAAAGAATCTGCCTTAAATCGTGTAATAAAAAGTACTTATAACCTTTTAAATTTGATTACTTTTTTAACTGCTGGGGAGAAAGAAGTTAGAGCCTGGCCTTTAAAAAGAGGAAGCACTGCACCAGAGGCAGCTGGAGTTATTCATTCTGATTTGCAAAAGGGATTTATTCGAGCAGAAGTTTTATCTTGGTCTGATTTTGAAAAATATGGTGACTTTAAGCAAGCTAAAGAAAAGGGAGCTTTGCGTTTAGAGGGCAAAGACTATATTGTTCAGGATGGAGATATTATAACTTTTCGTTTCAATGTCTGATTTTTATCCTTTAAATAACTTAACAGTTATTCTTGTCAGGCCAAAGTTTTCTGAAAACATAGGCTCTGTTGCTAGAGCATGCGCTAATATGGGCTGCCCAAATCTATATTTAGTTTCACCTCAAAATTTTTCTTTAGATAAAGCATGTCCTTTGGCTACTCCTAAGGGTATGAAAATTTTAGAAAAAGCAAGTATTTTTACCCAGCTATCAGATGCTTTAAAAGATTTTCATAGTGTTTTTGGAACCACAGCTAGAATAGGAGGATGGCGAAAAGGCATTCTTTTACCTGAAGAGGCAAGTAAAAAAATAAAAGAAGTTATCAGTTTAGAAGGAAACGTAGCAGTGGTTTTTGGTTCTGAAGATAAAGGGCTTACTAATGAAGAAATAGAAATATGTGGGCAGATTATTAGTATTCCCACAGTCTCAGACGCTTGGTCCTTAAACTTAGCCCAGGCAGTTTTAATTATTTTGTATGAAAATTTTAAACTTTTGGCAGAACGAAAAACCAGACCAATTCATGATAAAAATATAAAACTAGCTACAGCCAAAGATCTTCAGACATTATTTTTACAATTAAAACATGCACTTTTAGAGATAGATTTTCTTCATAAAGATAATAATCCTGACTATTTTATGATGCCAATAAAAAGGTTTTTTAATAGAGTTAATTTGCGCAAAAATGAATATAATTTATTTATGGGAATATGTAGACAGATAAGATGGTTAAGTTCAAAAAATAAAGATGATTCTTAGATTTATTAAAAAATGTTAATAATTCGATGTTCTGGATGCAAAAAAAAATTGTGGAAATACTACAAAATAGGCAAGGGAGAAGTTTTACGTTGCCATAAAGATAGAATAAAAAAGATATATTATATTAATCAAATAAAAAATAAGATATATTGCGAATGTGGGCAAGTAATAGCTATAGATAAAGGTAAATATTATAAAATGATTTCAAAAGGATTTATCTATACGGGAACAAAAGATTAATTATATATTTTTTTCTTTATTTATATGCATTTCTTTTATTCCTCTCTTCTTAACTGAATTATTCTAAATTCTTTTCGACTTTATTTTTTAAATATTTTTTAATTAAAAAATAATAAATAGTGTAAACCAATGAGTTTTGTTTTTTAGTTTAGTGGATTTGAAAATTTTTTAATATAAAAAATATAAAAAGGTGATAATTTTTAGAAAATTATTGACTTTAAGATAAAGGACATAGTAAAATTTTTCCTTAAAAATGAAGGAGGTTGGTATGTCTAAATGTGAATGTTTGCCAAAATGTCCTTTTTTTAACGATAAAATGAAAGATACCAAAGGTTTAGCTGGTATTTATAAGAAAAAATATTGCCTAGGTGATAATTCTAATTGTGCTAGATATATGATTTTTAAAAAATTAGGTAGAGATCGTGTACCTGCAGATTTATATCCCAATATGCATGAGCGAGCTAAAAAGATTTTAGAAGAACATAGTTAAATTTTTTAGTTTTTAATGTAGCTTCATTTACTCCCAATATTTTCAAACACAATACCTCTTAGGTATTTTTACTTAAGAGATTAAGTGATATTTTGCATAAATTTATTATATGGTGAGATATATCTTTTATGTAAAAGATGTTGTTATTTTACATTATTTTTGGAGTGATTGATTGGACTTTTGTGTAAAAACTTTTTTAAAAAGAATAATAAAAGAATGGCTACTGCTGTTTTCTTTTTTAGGTTTATTGACTACTTCCTTATATCTTAAACATTTCCCTTATTATTCCATTCAAGATTTTAAGATTATTTATATTTTAGGCGTATTATTAGTAATTATCAAAGGATTAGAAAGAGCTAATTTGTTTAATGTTCTATCTTCTTATTTAAATAATACGTCATATCTACCTTTGAAAATAATTATAGTTACAATAATATTAGCAATGTTTATTACAAATGACGTTGCATTGATGATTGTGGTTCCCTTAACTCTATGTTTAGATATAGACAGAAAAGAATATCTTATTATCTTAGAAGCATTAGCTTCAAATGCAGGCTCTTCTTTAACCCCTTTTGGAAATCCTCAAAATTTGTTTCTTTATTGGTTTTATAATTTAAATCCAAATCAATTCTTTAAAGTTACAGCCAGTTTTATATGGTTAAATATTATTATTGTTTTTTTAAGCTTAATGTTATTTTTTCAAAAAAAATATTTAAATAAAGATAATAATATGGATAATAACTCAGTTAATTTAGGGAAGTTTTCTAATATAAAGGGATATATTTATTTAATTTTTCTTTTAATTTTTATATTATGCATTATGAAGATGTTGCCCATATATTTAGGTATAATTATAATACTGTATGTTATTTTTTTTGATATAAAAAGTTTATTCATAGACTACTATTTATTACTGACATTTCTTATTTTTTTTGGTTTTACAGATAATTTAATGAATATTTTGTATTTTAAATTTGATACAGGAGAGCAGGTCTTTTGGGTATCCTTGTTATTAAGTCAGTTTATAAGCAATGTTCCAAGCACATTATTGGTGGCAGATTTTACTAATAAATGGGATTATCTTCTTTGGGGAGTTAATATAGGTGGTTTTGGGACTTTAATTTCTTCCTTAGCAAATATTATTGCTTATAGATTATACGTAAATAATATTTATATATCCTACAATAATAGAAAAAGCTTTCTCATAAAATTTCACCTCTTAAGTTTTTTTATGCTGATAATTGGATGTATTTTATTTAAGTTATTAAATTAAAATTTTTCAATAATAAAGTTGTTGTTTTGTTGGAGGAATAAAAGGATTTTAGAGTAGATGTAAAGATAATTTTTAATGGTGCGCCCGGCAGGATTCGAACCTGCGACCTACGGATTCGTAGTCCGGCACTCTATCCAGCTGAGCTACGGGCGCAAACAGAAGGATTTCCTTTTACTTATTAAGGTAGATTGCGTCAAGTTTTAATTGAGAAGGAATAAAAATTGTTGGAGTATTGTTTGTTATTTTTTAATGCTTGCTATTTGTCTTTAGGATATTTAAAATAAATTTTTTAGGTAATTGTTTGGATGTTATATTTAGAATGTTTGACTTAAAGTTTTATTTTACCTAAAATTTAGATAGTTGGGCGGTTAACTCAGTGGTTAGAGTGCCATCTTCACACGGTGGAAGTCCGGGGTTCAAATCCCCGACCGCCCACCATTTTTATTTATATGCAAGTCGTTTTATTTGAGCCAGAAATCCCCCCTAATACAGGTAATATTGCTCGTCTGTGTGCAGCTACAAATACTTATTTACATCTTATAGAGCCTTTGGGGTTTAAGGTAGATGATAAACATTTAAAAAGAGCAGGCTTAGATTATTGGGATTTCCTGAAAGTAAAGATTTGGTCCTGTTGGGGTGAATTTTATAGACATATTAAATCAGAACAAAGGTTAGTATTTACTAGTGCTAGAGAAGGTTTAGTTTATACTCAGTTTAAATTTAAACCAACTGATTTTTTAGTATTTGGACCAGAAAGCAGAGGCCTTCCTGAAATTATCCTTGCCCAGAGTCCTTATAAAATTACCATTCCTATTTGGGGAAAGGTAAGAAGTTTGAATCTTTCTACAGCCGTAGGCATTATTGTTTACGAAGCCTATCGTCAATTAAATTTCTTTTAATTATTACCTTGTTTCAGATCTTTTGTTTGTTCTAGACTTTGTGAAAATATTCTTTTATTTGACCATACCTAAAAAAAGTAAAAAAAAGGGCAAAATGCGGATAAAAAATAATAGGATTTTATGGGGAATTTACCATGAGTACTTATATTGTTTATTTAGAACAGTTACCCCGTCTTTTTGCTAAGTGGAAAGAAAAATTTCGTCTTTTTGTTCCACAGAAAAAAGACCAATTTTATTTTTTGGAAGAATATGAGGAAGGAGCAGAAGTTTGCTTTGATTATGATGTGATTTATAATCCTTTGAAGGAATTTTTGTTTCCTCCATATGAGGACTTAATAGAATTTGATTTAAAATCATATGAATCTAAGCCTATTATAAAAAGCAAGCCCCAGATTTTATTTGGAGTTCATCCCTATGATATTAAAGCGATTAATCAACTTGATCAACTTATGGATATGGGCAGTGTAGATGTAAATTATAGGGCAAGGCGAGATAGTACAGTTATAATGGGACTAGATCCTTTACGTGTTTCAGATACTGCTTTTTGGGCTTTTGTAGATGCAGATCAAGTTGATTTTGGATTTGATCTGTATTGGACAAAAATAGGGCCAGCTACCTTTTTAGTAGAAGTAGGTTCTGGGCTTGGTGAAGAACTTTTGTTTGTAAATGGTAAAGTAGATAAAGCCACTGCAGGAGAAAAAGAAACAGCAAGAAGAAAACATAAAGAAATATTATATTTAGCTAAGAAGCAGAATATTTTAAAATATCCTTGGGAAGAAGTACCTAAGGTAATGGAAAAAAGTTTTGATTCTTATTTATGGACGGAAAAGGCTAGAAAATGTTTAGCCTGTGGAAGTTGTAATTTTGTTTGTCCGACGTGTTATTGTTTTGATATCCAAGATGATGTGGATGATAAGCTGGAAAAGGGAAGAAGATATAGGACATGGGATGGATGTATGTTAGAGGGTTTTGCCAAAATTGCTGGCGGGCATAACTTTAGAGGACAAGCCTTTGAAAGATACCGTCATAGATATATGCGTAAAGGAAAATATATTTACGATATGCTAGGAGAGCTTGGATGTGTTGGGTGTGGGCGATGCGTTAAAGCTTGTACAGCAAAGATTGCAAACCCATTGGAAGTGTTTAATATTTTGTGGGAGGCCCTAAATTATGAAAAGTAAATTTTCTCCATATGTTCCTAGGCTTGCCACCTTAAAGGCTAAGAGAAAACTTTCGGATTTTGTTACTTTGTTTGAGTTTGCTCAAGACAATGGTAAACCTTTGGCTCATAGACCTGGTCAGTTTATTCAGTTATCTATTTTTGGAGTCGGAGAGGCTCCGTTTTCTATTACCTCGCCTCCTATAAGCGATCATCATCATTTTGAAATTGCTGTGCGTAAAATTGGTACTGTTACTACAGCTTTGCATAATCTTAATGTTGGGGCAAAAGTTGGTGTGCGTGGGCCTTATGGATCTTATTTTCCAATGCATAGATTTGTAGGACAAGATGTTTTGTTTGTAGCAGGAGGGCTTGGATTTATTCCTTTGAGAAGCTTGTTGAATTATATGTTGAGGCATAGAGATGAGTATGGGAAAATTATGGTTTTGGTAGGTACTAGAAATCCAAAAGAACGCATCTTTATTGATCAGCTAGAAGAGATGAGTAAGCGTAAAGACGTAGAAGTTCTTGAAACTGTAGATGTCCCTGATGATACATGGAAAGGAAATGTTGGGGTTATTACCACTCTTTTGCCAAAAATAAAAATAGATGCAGAAAATACTTATGTGGCAATGGTTGGTCCTCCGATAATGTATAAGTTTGTTATTGCTGAGTGTAAAAAGTTGGGTATAGATGAGAGAAGAATTTTTGTTTCCTTAGAAAGGCGAATGAAATGTGGCCTTGGAAAATGTGGACACTGTCAGATTAATGGACTTAGTTGTTGTGTAGATGGCCCTGTGTTTTGTTATACTGATATAGCCTCTTTACAAGAAGCAATATAATTAAAAAGGGGAAAAAAATGTCCGCTAAGCCAAAAGTTGCTTTTTTTGATTTTGCAGGGTGTGAAGGAGATCAACTGCAAATAGCTAATTTGGAAGAAAGAATTTTAGATATAGTTTCACATATAGAAATTGTAAGTTTTCGAGAGGTAAAAACCGAGCATGTTGATGATTATGATATCGCTTTTGTAGAGGGATCTATTACTCGTCCAGAAGATGAGCAAAGGATAAAAGAGATTAGGAAAAATGCAAAAATATTAATTGCGTTAGGTGCTTGTGCCACTATAGGTGGGATTAATTGTTTGAAAAATTTTTTAACAAAACAAGAATATACCTCTATTGTGTATGGTCCTTATGCCAGATATTATTCTACCTATGCTGCTCGACCTGTTAGTGCAGTGGTGCCAGTGGATGGAGAGATTCATGGCTGTCCTATTGATAAAGAAGAGTTTGTTTTGGTTGTAAAGTCTCTTTTATTGGGGAAGAGTTATGTTCCTCCTGATTATCCTGTGTGTGTAGAGTGTAAAAAAGCAGGAAATATTTGTAGATTTGAACAAGGTAGGTTGTGTCTTGGTATTGTTACAAGGGCAGGATGTAATGCTGCGTGTATTACAGCAGGAAGTGTCTGTTGGGGATGTAGAGGACCTGCTCCAGGAGCCAATTTAGATGCAGCTAGACAAGTGATGGATGAACATGGCTTTAATTGGCTGGAGGCAGAGGATAAGTTGCGTCTATATATGGGGCATTTTTTAAAAGCACGGGGATAAAAGACTATGACAAAAAATAAAAATTCTCAAAAACAGCAAAACAATAAAGAAATTTCTAAAAAAAATAGAAAGTTAGAAGTAAAGCATCTTACAAGAGTAGAAGGGCATGGCAATATTATTGTGCATATTGATAAAAAAGGTAATATAACATTGTGTGAGTGGCATGTAGTAGAAGCTCCTAGATTCTTTGAAGCTATGGTTGTCGGACGTCCATATACAGATATTCATCATATTGTTTCAAGGATTTGTGGAATATGTTCTATTGGACATCAACTAGCTTCTATTCAAGCAACAGAAGAGGCATTTAATTGTCAGGTTTCAGAGCAAACCCTTATTTTTAGAAAGTTAGCATTGCATGCTGAAAATTTGCAGAGTCATCTTTTACATATAGGCTATTTGGTTTTGCCCGACCTTCTTGGAGTTGGCTCAGTTTTTCCCTTAGCCAAAACTCATAAGGAAGAGCTTTTAAATTTGATTGCATGTCGGAAATTATCCAATGAATTTAGTAAAGTGATTTGTGGTAGGACAACTCATCCTCAACGCCTTATCCCAGGAGGGATGGAGGAGATTCCTTCCGTAGGAGAACTAAAAACATTAAAGGCAAATTTAGAAGAATCATTAGAATGGCTAGAAAAATTGGGAGATCTTTTTGCTGTTTTACAAGAAAAATATCCAAATTTTTCTCGTCCCACTGAATATATTGCTTTGGTCAGTAATGGCGAATATGCTATGTATCACGGAGAAATAGGATCCTCTTTAGATGAAAGAAAACCAAATTCTTTTTATAATAGAATATCCAATGAATATTGTGTACCTCAATCAACAGCTAAGTGGAGCAAAAATTTAAAAGATTCTTATATGGTTGGAGCTTTATCCAGAGTAAATCTTAATTATGAGTTTTTAGGTTCTAGAGCAAAGGCAATGGCTAAAAAGTTTGGGTTAATACCTCTTTGTCATAATCCTTTTTATATTACTTTAGCTCAAATAGTAGAGTGCATTCATTCTACAGAGGACTCAATTTACTTGATAGATTTATTACTGACTAAAGGACTAAAAGAGGAAAAGCCAGTAGAAATAAAACCAAGATGGGGAAAAGGCATAGGTGCAGTGGAGGTGCCGAGAGGAATTTTATTTCACTCTTATGAATACAATGAAGAAGGAAGAATAGTAAAAGCTGATTGTGTGATCCCTACAAATCAAAATCATGGTAATATTCAAAAAGATTTTGATGCTATAGCTCCAACTTTAAAAGGCAAAAGCGAAGAAGAAATTGAACTTACTTTAAGTATGTTAGTAAGGGCTTATGATCCATGTATTTCTTGTTCTACTCATTATATTGAAATGAATCCACAAGAGGTTACTCCTCTTGTTCGCTTTGTTTACGAATAATTGGAATGATAGATAAGAGCAATAAGATGATGTTTCATTTAAATAGGGGTAAATGAATGTTTTTATGAATGGTTAGCTAAGCTTGTTCTTTTATTATTGCTTTTAGAAAGTTTTTATTTATAAAAAAACACAGATTCTCCTAATTTTTTCCCTGTTAGTTTTACAACTACAGGACATTTTACCTTAAAAGCAAAGAATATTCCATCCTTTTTGTCTATTAAAGCTTCAAAGTTTCCTTGTCCTTTACTGAGGATAATGTCTGCTTTTTTAAAATATTGGATAAATTGCTGGGAACAATTTTCTAAGACAGTTCCTGGAGAGGATACTCCAGATGAAATAACTTCACATAATTTGGTCATACCAACTTCTTGTGCATCTTCTAAAGTTGCATCATTAATAATAGGTTTGTCTCTAACCACATATATTACTTGTTTTCTTTTTGATTTGAGTTCCTGAACTAAAAGGGTATCTAGAGCTATTTCTCCTGTATTATCTCCTAAAATCATTATAGAGGAAGATGTTTGAAGTTTTTGAATGAATAATTGAAAAGATTGTTCATCTAAAGTATTTTTTTCTTTAAATAGGGCATCTTCCCAATTGAAGTTAGTTTCAATCCCTGCATCTATATAATTGCCTATAATAGAAATATGTAACGCTGTTTTTAATTTGTCAGGAGATTGATCAATGATTTGTTTTAATTGAGGTAACATTTGTAAAGCTTTTTTATTAGCATCTTGTTTGTATTCTTTAAAAGGATCTTTTTGTTTAGTTATTTTACTAATATGTCCATATATTTTTCCTGCAAGAGCAGGAGGAGAGAGAGTTAGGTCCAATTGAGGCACTAATTCACAAAATTTATAAATAATTTGTTTATGAACTTCTTCTTGATTAGGACAGGCAAGGCGTCCAGCCTTTAGAGCTTGACGTAAAAAACAAGGAATACAATCTAATGTTGTCTGCATGAGCAATCTCCTTATGAAAAGTAATTTTGTTGAATGAAATTAGTGATTTTTTGAAATACAATATGTTTGGTTTCTTGGTGTGTTGGTAAAAGATGCTTGCTTGTAATGTTTTCTTTTATAGTGAGAAGGTGAAGTTCTTTTTTATTAGAATTAATTTTTTTTAAAATATAAAATGCATTTTCTACAGGTACAGTTTTATCTTCAGTTGAGTAAATGCCTTGAAAGGGACAAGTTATATATTTTAACCGTGTTTTAACCTTGCGCATGCCTTTTAAAAAACTGTCTAAGGGATAAAGTGGGATAAAGTTTTCATATCCTTTCCAAGGGGCTATTTGTCTTGATTCTGGATGTGGAGGATTTACAGGAAACATAGGTTTTATATGTTTTAAAAAAGGTACAAAAAATAGCCGCCAGTCTGAGTAAAGAGGAGGAAAGATACGAGTTAAAAATACAGGACCTGCAATAATAACCAATCCATCTACGGCCAGTTCTTGGGCTATATTCAAAGCCAATGTTCCACCCATAGAAAAGCCAATAATAATAGTAGGTGTAGATCCAGTTTTTAAACTTTGGAATTCTTGTTTTGCCGCTAAAAGCCAGTCTTTGTATCTGGTTTTATTAAAGTCTTCTAATGTTAAACCATGTCCAGGTAAGCAAGGAAGTTTTGTTTTTATATTTTGTTTTTCTAGATAATCTCTTAACTCTTTAAGTTCAAATGGCTGTCCTCCAAATCCATGAAGCAGAAGGCAATTTAATAATTTTTTGCTCATTTGATTTCTAGAATTTCCTCTATTTGTAAAGTAATACTCAAAAGATCATTAAAGTTATTTAAAGTAGGACGATAAGCTAATCTAATTTGATGGTTTATAAAATTTTGATTTTTATATTTTTGCCCTTGGCGCCAAATTTTACCTTCTAAGTTGAGATTACTTTTTTCATCACGTAAAAGTAGGCTTAAATGATTTTCTTCACTGCCAAAAAAATTTTGAGCTCTGACTTTAAGGGGTGGGCTCAAAAATAAGGGTTTGGGATTTCCAGGGCCGTGAGGCTGAAGCATATCTAGCTCTTTGAGAAAAGAAGGAGTTAGGGCATTAAAATTTACTTCTGCATCTAGATTTAAAGTAGGAGAAAATTTATCTCCAAAATGTTGCTCAATGGTTTGAGTAAAATTTTGAGTAAATTGTAAAAGATTTTCTTTTTTTAATTTTAAACCCGCAGCCATTCTATGACCACCAAATCCTTCTAATAATGGAGAAATTTTTTCCAAGGTTTCATAGAGATTTACTTCAGGAATACTTCGTCCTGACCCTTTTAATATGTTTTCTTCTTGGGTTAAAATAATGCATGGTCTATAGAACTCCTGAACAATTCTAGATGCTACTATTCCGATGACTCCTTCATGCCACTCAGGAGAAAATAATACTAATCCTGAAGCAGGTAATAATTTTTTTGCTTGGCTTAAAGCTTGTTCTAAAATATTTTCTTCAATTGTTCTTCTTTCGTTATTTAGTGCATCTAATTCTTCTGCCAATAATTTGGCTTCATTTATATCTGGAGTAAGTAATAGATTTAAGGCTGGCTTGGGTGTTTTTAAACGTCCACAGGCATTTATTCTAGGGGCTAAGATAAATCCAATGTCTCCGCTTCCAAGATTTTTTTTCCCATTTAATCCACTTTTTTCTTTTAAAGCAATAATACCAGGACGTTTGCTTTCACTTAAAACTAATAACCCATTTTTAGCCAAGATTCGATTAACTCTAGAGAGTTCCACTACATCGGCAATTGTTCCTAAGGCTACCAAGTCTAAGAATAATCGGATATCTAATTTAGGTCCTGGTAAAAAACGATTTAAAGCAGCAGCCAGTAAGAAAGCTACACCTACACCTGCTAAGTCAAAATACTCTGAATGAGTTAATTTGGGATTTAATATGAACTTTGCTTTTGGTAGGATAGGAGGAGGAGTGTGGTGATCTGTAATAATAACGTCTAAACCACATGAGTTTGCAAAATTTACTTCTTCACATTGAGATATACCACAATCTACAGTTATAAGGATGTCTGTCCCTTGTTCCTGAAGTTTTTTTATTCCATAGGAATTTAAACCATATCCTTCAGAACGACAGGGAATATAAGTAAGAGTATGGATATTTTTTTTAGCAAAAAAATCTTTTAAAAGGGCAGTAGAGGTAATACCATCTACATCATAATCTCCCCAAATAGCTATTTTTTTCCCTTTTTTAATTTCTTCTGTAAGAAAATAAGCAGTATCTAAAAGTTCTGGCCACACTTCTAAAGGGGGAAGGTATTTTAGACTAGGACTTAAAAATATTTCAATATCTTCTTTTTGGATAATTCCTCTATTGTAAAGAATTTTTCCTAAAATAGGAGATATTCCTATTTGCTGCCATGTTTGTTTTATTTGCTCTGGAACAGGAGAGGTGTTTTTTAGCTTCCATTTCATTTAATGTTAATCTCTTATTGGGGTTGTTTTTTTAATAAACCTTTTTTCTTAAGGAATTCTAAAAATTTTTTCGCTTCTTCAAATTCTGGATTTAGAGAAAGGGCTTCTTTTAAATGATAAATTACCTTGTCTATGCGGTTTAACCCAAAATAAGCTCTTGCAATGTTGTAGTGAAGGTGTTCGTCATCTTTGGTAAGCTCAAGAGCCCTACCATAATATTGAACAGCTTCTTCATACATATTTTGTTTTCTTAGATTTATCCCAAATTCATTAAATAGATGTTTATGTTCTTCTTCAAATGCAGCATCTAGTTTTACTAATCTTTCAAATACATCTTTGGCTTTTTCTTTTTCTCCTCTTTCTAAATAAGTAAGACCAAGGCCAAAATTAGCTCTAATATTTTCTTCATCTATGTTTAGGGCATTTTTAAATTCATATTCTGCACTATAGGTTTCACCTCTTTTGCGATGTCTTTCTGCTCTAGCAATAGTTTTAGTAAGTTCCCGCATTTTAGGATAAACTGTTTGAATATAAAATTCAGGCTCAGGAGCGAATTTGTCTAAGAATTCATCTTTAGAAATTTGTTTCTTAGGTCCAGAAGGAACATAGTTAACATTTAAAGGTTGAATTTCAATGGTTCCATCTTCTTGTTCTTCAGCAAACCAGTAAGATTTTTGGATACTTTTTCTTTGTGTTGTGCCTGTGCCTATTCTAGTTAATACTTGTGTGGAAAAAACACCTTTAATTTTTTCTTTTTGAGTGCCATTATTTTTTTCTTCACTCATTGTTTTGCCCTTTTGATCTCTTTTTTTATAGTTTTTATAATTTGTAGAGGGTCTTTGGCTTTAGTGATGCTTCGGCCAATTACTAAAAAATCAGCACCTTTTAATGTTGCTTGATAAGGCGATAAGACCCTTTTTTGATCACCTTTCTTATCTGTAGTTAAACGGATTCCTGGAGTCACCAAAGTTAACCGAGGTAGCTTTTCTCCCACTACTTCTAACTCTAAAGGAGAAAGAACCACTCCGTCAACTCCCCAGCCTAATCCTTTTTGAGCAAGATCTAGAACGACATCTGAAATCGATCTGCTTTCTGACCATACTAAATCGTTTTTACTTAAACTTGTTAAAATAGTAACTCCCAATATAAGACACTTTGGCCTTAAAGAATTTTTAACATTTACTGCTTCTTTTATCATATTTTCTCCACCTAATAAATGGAGAGTAAGCATATCAATGTGAAATTTTAGAATATTTTTGATTGCTCCTTTTACAGTGTTTGGAATATCAAATAATTTTAAATCTAAGAAAATGTTAAATCCTAAATCTTTTAGTTTAGGTAAAATAACTGTTCCTGCTTTACAAAACAGTTCTAAACCTACTTTTACCCATTTTATTTCTTTTTGAACTAAAGATGCAAATGCTATAGCCTTTTCCTCTGTATCAAAGTCTAAAGCTAAAATTATTTCACTCATGTTTGCTCCAAAATTTTTTTAGGTAGATCTGGGAAAAAACAAGGACGCAGTTTTTCTGCAATAATAATTGATTTTAATTGTAAATATGCTGCTTCTAATTTATCATTTATAATCCAATAATCAAAAATATTAGCTTCTTGTATTTCTTTTTTGGCATTAGCTAATCTGATATTTATTGTTTCTGGGCTGTCTGTATTTCTTTTTTCTAACCTTCTTTTTAACTCTTCTAAAGAAGGAGGAAAAATAAATATAAAAATTCCTTTATTTAAGTTTTGTTTTATTTGCATTGCTCCTTGAACATCTATATCAAATAGTAAGTCTTTTCCCTGTTTTAATGCCTTTAAAACAGCTTCTTTGGGTGTTCCATAATAATTCCCATGTACTTCAGCCCACTCTGCAAAAAAATTTTCTTTTTTTAATTTAATAAATTCTTTTTTAGAAACAAAAAAATAATCTCTTCCATGTATTTCACCAACTCTAGGTTCTCTTGTTGTATAAGATATAGAAAATTCAAATTTAGGAAAGTCTCTTTTTAAAAGAGATATAAGAGTAGACTTTCCAGCACCAGATGGTGCACTTATAATTACAAGTAATCCTTTTCTATTTATTTTCTCCATTTTCTCCTTCCTGTATTCTTTGTACAATTGTTTCTGTGTGAATTGCAGATAATATTACATGATTTGAATCTGTCACTATGATAGACCTCGTTTTTCTACCCTGAGTGGCATCTATTAATCGGTAATCTTCTTTTGCTTCTTCTTTTAATCTTCGCATAGGAGAAGAATTAGGATTAAATATTGCTATAATTCTATCTTTTACTACACTATTACCAAAGCCGATATTAACTAACTTTAGAGAAGTCTTCATATTTTTACTCCAGATTTTGGGCTTGTTCACGTACTTTTTCTAAAGTTGCTTTTACTTCTACTACTATTTGGCTTATTTGGGAATTTTGAGCTTTGTTTCCACAAGTATTTATTTCTCTAAAGCATTCTTGAAGATAAAAATCTAGTTTTCTTCCTACTTCTTGATTATTTTTAATTTTTTCAATTGCACTCAGATGACTTTTTAGCCTAGATATTTCTTCTGACACATCTAATTTGTCTGCCATTATAGCTAATTCTGTTAATAGTTTGTCCTCATTAATAGTGATATTTATGTCTTGTAATAACTGTTCAACTCTTTTTTTAAGTTCTTGAAATTTATTTTTCACATTTGTTTTTATAGTGTCTTCAAGATTTAAGAGCAAATCTTGAATATATTGAAGGTGATTAGCGATATCTTTACTTAAGTTTGCTCCTTCGCTTGTTCTACTTTTATCCCAAATACACAAGGCTTCTTTTAAAGACATTATAAGGTCTGATTTAAGTTCTAAAGGAATGTCTTGGTCTTTATTTTTCCAGAGATGAGAAAGAGTTAAAAATAAATTTAAATCGGGCTTAAAGCTCAGAGCAGTTAATTTGGACATACTTTCTAATTCTTTTAACATAGCAAGGGCTTGGGATTGATCGAATTTTAGATTAATAAAATCTGGATTTTTAAACGTTAAGTTTAAATATAGCTCAATTCTTCCTCTTTTAGCTATAGATCGTATAGTGTTTTCCCATTTGGGTTGTTCTCCTAAAAGATAGTAAGGAGTTTTAAATATAATGTCTAAAAAACGACTGTTAACGCTTTTTATTTCCCAGGATATAGTATAGTCATCCTTATCTAAGGCATATTTACCATAACCAGTCATACTTTTCATAAAAAGGTCTCCCTTATTTGTTTTGAAGCTGTTGTCTATAAATGTTTCTTATGTTGGTTAAGTGTTGCTGCATCTCGTGGGTAGCATAATCTGGGAATGTCCAAGGCAAAGTTTGCCATTTCCCTTTGGTATATATAAGGGTTAGATCTGCAAAAATTCCTTCTTTAAGATAAATTCTATGAGTAAAATTTTTTCCTGTAGCTAAAACTAATCTTTCATAAGTTATGATACCTGGATCTAGATTAAAAATTCTATTATTATTTTGAAGATTGAGTTGTTCTAGTTGATTTGTAAATTGTTTTAATGAAACCAGTTGGTCTAACGGGATTAGATTAGAAAAGGATAAAACTCTTCTAAAAATGGGAGTTCCTAATTCAGCGTCATAGTATTTGGTTTGAGAGAAGGGAATTAAATCGGATAAATAATCAGCTTTGCCCCATTTTTTTTCTAAAGTTAAAAGTAGAGCAGGCCAAAATTTTTCCCATTTGGCACTTAAAATAGAAAGAAATATTTTTCCTGGTGAAGGAATTTTAGGTGTACTCATGATTTATTAAATTTTAAAAATTAAGTTTAGGGATAATAAATCCCTTCAGTTGATAACTAAATATGTTAACCATTTTTAAACTCAAGTTCAAATAGATTGTTAAGATAGATAATTATTGGAATTTTATAGATAAATTAGGATTGAAAACTATTAGGATTTATTGGTTTTACTAGCCAGATTGTTAGAATAACTTTACTAAAAGTCGGTCATTTTCGATCCTGATAGGTTTTGCCTTTTGAACAGATTTTATGGGCTTGTTAGTAGGCTCAGTAAACTTTACTTGAAGATAGTGTTCTGTGGTTCCTAGGTTGGAGTTTTCTACGATAACATTAACTTCATGTAATTTAAGGACTTTTTGATAAAAATCTTTTCTTTTGTTTTGCACCAATTCCCTTAATAATTTTGTTCTCTGTTTTTTTAAGGTTTGAGGCACTTGATCGGGAATATTAATAGCCTTGGTATTGGGTCTGGGAGAATATGGAAAGACATGAGCATAACTTAGAGGTAACTTATTCACTAGTTCATAAGTGTGATTAAAATTTTGCTCTGTTTCTCCTGGAAATCCTACTAATAAATCTAGCCCTAATCCATAAATAGGCCAAATAGAGTTGAGTTTGGCACAGAAATCTAAAAGATTTTCTGCCTTATAATGACCTCTTCCCATTTTTTTTAAAATGGTATTGCTTCCACTTTGTAAAGAAATATGAAGATGAGGGCAGATAAAATGATGTGTTTTTAAAATGAGTAGGGCTTGTGTAGTTAGATCTGCAGGTTCAATAGAACTTAAGCGTATTCTTATGTTGTGTTTTAAAAAATTAAAATTATTACCTAAAAAATCAATTAATTCCCAAAAATTCATTTTATTTTCTAAATCTCGTCCATATTGTCTAAGATTTATACCGCTTAAAATAATTTCTTTGAACCCTGCCTGAGCAAGGCGTTTGATTTCTAATAGGATGTCTTTAGGTTTTCTACTGATGGACTTTCCTCTAGTAAGAGGTACGATACAATAAGTACAGTGATGAGAACAACCGTCTTGGACTTTTAAAACTGCTCTGGCTCTAAAATAGTTATTTATATTGGGAAAAGGATTATTAAAAGAAGTTTTTTGGAAAAAAGAGAATTTTTTATCCTGGGGAATGATGGTATTGACTTCAGGCCATAAACTAATTTTGTCTTTTAATACTTGGGCTGCACAGCCAATGACAATGATTTTAGCAGTGGGATTGATAGAAACAAAATGCCGTACACTTTTTTTTAGATCAGTAAAGGCACCTTGTGTTACTGCACAACTATTTAAAATAATAACTTCTGCTTTTTGTTCTGAAACAAGCATCTTATTTTGATTTTGAAGAATTTCTATAATAGCTTGAGTTTCATATTGATTTACCTTGCAACCTAGGGTTTTAATAAAAAAAGTTTTAAAATTCACCTTTTATAATTCCTCCTCCTAGTACTTGTCCTTCCTTGGTATATACAGCTAATATTTGTCCTGGAGCTGGTTTTTCTTCTTGTTCTTTAAATTCAAAGTAAAGCGTATCTTTTTCTTGTTTTTTTAAAATAGCTTTTTTAGCTTTTTGACGATAACGGATTTGAATATATATTTCTGAAGGCCAGTTTTGCACTTGTTCTAAAAAATTAAAATTTATTCCTACCACGCTTTTAGCTTGAAGTTCTTTTTTAATGCCAACATAAAGTGTGTTGGTGGAGATATCTTTTTTTAGGACATAGAGTGGCTCTTTATAAGGGATTCCAATACCTCTGCGTTGTCCTAAAGTATAGTTCCATAAACCTTTATGAGTACCTAATAAGGTTTCATCTAAGAGTTTAATTGGCCCAGGTTTATCTAAATGTATACCATTAGATTGCAAAAATTCTCGATAGTTACTCGGAATAAAGCAGACTTCATTGCTTTCCTTTGTAGTAAAATGGAATAAGTTATATTCTTTTATTTTTTGAACAACATCTTGTTTTTTAAGCTCCCCTAAAGGGAAAAGTAAATGACTAAGGGTTGCTTGTGGCAAAAGGGATAAAAAATAGCTTTGCTCTTTTGTGGGGTCATCCCCTCTAAACAAAAATGTGTTATTGTTTTTTGTAATAATCTTTGCATAATGCCCAGAAGCTATCTTTTTTACTCCTAATTTGAGAGCCTTTTGAAGCAGGAGTCCAAATTTGATTTTTGGATTACAAAGAGCACAAGGGTTAGGTGTTAATCCACGTATGTAATCTTTGATAAAAGGCTTTATGATGAGTTTTTGAAATTCAGAATGAAGTTCTATTTTGTGAAGCTCAAAATTTAGTGTTTTAGAGAGTAGCTTTAGGTTCTCCCAAATAGTGTTTTGATTTGGAGAATGAAAAAATGAACCATAGATGCCAATTACTTCATGGTTCATTTTTTTTAGTAAAATGGTGGTATAAAGGCTATCAATACCACCACTTAATAATACACCAATTTTCATTTTACACGTTAGGATAAGATAAAGAATCTACCAGTTGTTCTATATTAAAAGCCACTTGGAATAATTTTTCTTCTGTTAACCATTTACCTATTAATTGAATACCAAGCGGAAGACCTGAGAGCTTTCCGACTTCAATGGGTAAACTTATTCCTGGAAGACCAACTAAATTTAATGAAATAGTATAGATGTCAGTGAGATACATTTTTAGAGGATCGTGACTATGCTCACCTAGTTTAAAAGCAGGGGTGGGACTTACTGGCGCTAATATATAATCACATTTTTGTAAGGCCATATCAAAATCTTTTCTTAAAATTCTTCTTACTTGAGCTGCTTTTTTGTAATAAGCATCATAATATCCAGCAGATAATACATATGTACCCAGCATGATTCGTCTTTGTACTTCATCTCCAAATCCATAGGTTCTAGAGAGTTCATACATTTCCTTTAAATTATTCGCTTGTTTTGCTCTAAAACCATAACGAACGCCATCAAATCTTGCGAGATTAGAAGAAGCTTCAGCCATTACCAAGATATAATAAGTTGCGATTGCATATTCAGTATGAGGTAGGCTTATTTCTTTTATTTCAGCGCCTTCTTGTTTAAGGATATCTATAAGTTTTAAGATAGAGTTTTCTACTTCTTGATCTAGGCCCTTTTGAAAATATTCTTTAGGGATTCCAAAGCTTACTCCTTTTAAACTTGTATGTTTAATTTGAGCTAAATAATCTGGTACAGGAGCCCGAAGAGAAGTTGAATCTTTAGGGTCATGTCCTGCAATGACGTTTAGAATGAGAGCAGCATCTTTTATTGTTTTAGTTAATGGACCTGCCTGGTCAAAAGAAGAACCATAAGCTATTAATCCGTATCGTGAAACTCTGCCATAAGTTGGCTTTACTCCAACGAGTCCGCAAAAACAGGCTGGTTGTCTGATAGATCCTCCTGTATCTGTTCCAATGGCAGCAAAACATTGCTTTGCTGCTACACTTGCTGCACTCCCGCCACTAGAGCCACCTGGAACTCGACTTATATCCCATGGATTTTTAGTTGGGCCAAAAGCAGAGTTCTCTGTAGAAGAGCCCATGGCAAATTCATCCATATTTTGTTTACCTAAAATAATTGCTCCTGCTTCTTTTAATCGTGTCACTACTTCAGCATCATATACAGGAACAAAATTTTCTAAGATTTTAGACCCACAAGTTGTTTTAATCCCTTTTGTAGTAAACACATCTTTTATTCCAATAGGAATACCCCAAAGAGGTTTTTGGGGGTCATAGCCTTCACTATCTAACTGTTTAGCTTGTTCAAGTAGTTCTTCTTCATTTCTTAGAGTTATAAATGCATTTATTTTTTTTTCTGTTTGTTCTATCTTTTTTAGACATGCTGTAACTAACTCTAAAACACTTATTTCTTTTTTTGCTAAGCTGTCTTTTATTTCTATTAAAGTTTTATCTGTCAGTTCCATGCTGGCTCCTTATATATGTTATTCTTATGCTACAATGATATTTAGATTTTTAATAAAAAATTTGTAGTTTTCTGTTTAAATAATTTTTGGGACAATAAAAAATTCATCATCTGTAGCTGGGGCATTTTGTAAAATATCTTTTCTTTGAATATTTTTTTGTACCATATCTTCCCGAAAAATACTTGTATTGGGGCAAGGAGAGTAAAGTGGCTCTATATTAGTTGTATCTAGTTCATTTAATTTGTTCATATAATCTAGTATTTTTGTAAGTTGCTGTTGGTATAGTTCTTCTTTTTCTTTAGGTAATTTTAACTTTGCAAGAGTAGCTATCTGTTTAACTTGATCTTTAGAAAGAGACATTTGTTTTCTCCTCATTATTTTTTTGAGTTTCTTTTTGTTGTATTTTTTTCTCTATTCTTTCTTTTCTAATTTTTTGTATTTTTTTCAGATCTAGCAATTTTTTATTTTTAGATAATACACTAAATAGGTAAAGTTTTTGAGTAGCCAACCCACTTTCATTCCAAGAGAATGGAGCCATGCTCCAATTAAAGTCCTTAGCTTTTTGTAGAAATTTGTTTATTTCTGCAGGGGGTAAATTTATATTTAATTGAGGTAGAGAAGCAAAAAAACGTACAAAGTCAAATCCTAGTGCTACCCAAAAATTTGCCTTACCTTGGGCACTACTATCTAATAAATGTTGAAGTAGGCTTGTGGCTGCAGATGGGTTGCTGTCCCACCACGGCCCTGGGTACATTGAAAGAGCAAAGTAGTTTTTTTCTAAGGAGCTTAAGGGACTAGAATTATCCCATAGTGCTGGGCCTAAAAAATATAATGTTGGTTCATTATAAAAAAAGAAGTAAGGAATCATTGCCCTTACTCTTGAGAAACTATCAGGTATAAAAACAGCATCAAAATCTGGTTCAGGAAAAATTTCTTTGTTTTGCTTTTTTTCTTCTGAATTAGGATCAAGTTCTTCTTCAGATGTATTTGCTTCTATTCCTAAAAATTTCGCAACTTTTTCTCCCCATTTTTTAGGATTAGTGGCAGGATAACTTAGCAAACCAGTTACGGTGGCGTTTGTTTCATTATAAGTAGAATTAGAAATTTCCTGAAGAAAAATTTTAGCCATTTTTTTGCCATAGTTTTCTTCTGGATAGAGGATAGCAAAACGAGAAATCCCTAACTTATAAGTGCAAGTATTAAGTAAAGCCCGTATTTGGTCCCTACTGCTAGGGAAAAAACGCCATATGGTTTTCCCCTCTTCTTTTACTTTTGGAGAAAATACAAAGAAGATTTTTTCTTTTTCAAGATTGTTTTCAAAGACTTTAGAAATTTTGTTGGGGGCAATGGGTCCCCCAACTATTTGGCCAGATGAATTTTCCAATTCTTTTATCCAATTGTTAGAAAAAGAATTAATCACTTTTATTTTTAAAGATTGTCCTTCACTCATTAGTTGCCATTGGGCTAGGCTAGCTCCTTTAAATATTTGCCAGCCAAAATGGGCATAAGGGCCAGATAAAGGAAGTAAAAGCACTAGTTCTTGTTCAGGCGTACCCCATTTTTCTTCCAGTTGGGTTACAAGTTCTGAGAAGAGTAAAGAATGGAGAGTGTTTTGCCTTAGTATGGATTTTAATCTTGACCAGCAAAATGGCCAGTTAGTAGGATTATCCTTTGATAGGATATAAAAATAACTAAAGAGAATTACATTTTCTGGAAAAGAACTTTGAGTTGAGCAATTTTCTTTTAACTTTTCTAAGGATTTGAAATCTTTTTGTTTTAAAAAATTGAACAGGGATTCTTCTAACTCACCTAAATGTTCTTGTGGAGTATTTTGACTTATTTCCTTTAAACTTAAAATAGCTTCTAATGCTTTTTCTTGTTTTAAATAAAAATCAAATAAAAATAATGTTGCATTTTGTCTAAGTTCCCAATTTCTATTTTTATCTAAACATAATCTTAATATATGTTCTTCTGCTGTACTGTTTCCATAGTTTTTTTGCATACAAAGAAATAATATCTTATTTAGTTCCCAGTCATTTTGCATTGATGGGTTGATGCTAAAAATGGTTTTAATACTGTGGGATGCATTAAAACAGTCGTTTGTGTGAAAATAGCTTATTGCTAAACCTTTTAGATAAATAGATTTTTTTTCAGGTCCTAAATTAGGTGTGTTTAATAATTGGGAGAATAACTGTTTGCTTTTTAGCC
Source organism: Desulfonauticus submarinus (assembly GCF_900104045.1). Taxonomy (NCBI): domain Bacteria; kingdom Pseudomonadati; phylum Thermodesulfobacteriota; class Desulfovibrionia; order Desulfovibrionales; family Desulfonauticaceae; genus Desulfonauticus; species Desulfonauticus submarinus. The sequence continues at coordinate 98,383 of NZ_FNIN01000003.1, read as the reverse complement.
ATTCTTTATTTTCTAGGGCTTGTTGAGCTTGTAATTCTTTTTTGTTTTCATATATTGTAGGAGCAGTGATAAATTTTTTCCCACAACCACTAAAGATTACTATACATAAAACAACAAGAATAAGTTTAAAAATTTTAGTAATTGAATATAACATAAGCGTATTTCCTTAAATAAAAAATAAGGCCTGGATGTAAAATCCAGGCCTGTTTATAGGTGGGATAAGGAAACACTGTCAAGTCATAGTTATTTTACTTCTGTATAATCAGCATCTACTACATCATCTCCATCATCTTTGTTGGTTTGGGTATTTTGTTGAGGACCAGCTTCTGGTCCTTGGTTTTGTGTTGTTTTTTGGGCATATAACTTTTCTGCTAGTTTATGTGATGCCTGAGCAAGTTCTTCTGAAGCTTTTTTAATGTCTTCTACATTATCTTGCTGCATTACTTTTTTAAGCGTTTCTATTTTATTTTCTATCTCACTTTTTAGAGTAGCATCTATTTTATCTCCTAAATCTCTGAGAGATTTTTCTGTAGTATAAATAAGAGAGTCTGCTTGGTTTCTAGCTTCAATAAGTTCTTGTTTTTTCTTATCTTCTTCTGCATGAGCTTCTGCCTCTTTGATAAGTTTTTGAATTTCTTCTTCAGATAAACCACTAGAAGGAGTAATACGAATAGACTGTTCTTTGCCTGTACCTAAGTCTTTGGCTGAAACATTTACAATACCGTTGGCGTCAATATCAAAAGTTACTTCTATTTGAGGTACTCCTCTGGGAGCTGGAGGAATGCCAGTAAGCTCAAATCTTCCCAAAGACATGTTGTCTGCTGCCATTGGTCTTTCACCTTGTAATACATGGATAGTTACAGAGCTTTGGTTATCTGCAGCAGTGGTGAAGATTTGACTTTTTTTGGTGGGAATTGTGGTATTGCGTTCTATTAATTTAGTAAATACTCCTCCCAAAGTTTCAATGCCTAAAGATAATGGAGTAACGTCTAGGAGTAATACATCTTTTACATCTCCACTTAATATTCCACCCTGAATAGCAGCACCCATTGCTACTACTTCATCTGGATTAACACCTTTGTGTGGTTCCTTACCAAAAAATTCAGCCACTTTTTTCTGAACTAATGGCATTCTGGTCATTCCACCTACTAAAATTACTTCATCAATATCAGATGGTTTTAATCCAGCATCTTCTAAGGCTTTTTTACATGGTTCAATACTTCTATCTACTAAGTCCTCTACTAATTTTTCTAATTTTGCCCTACTTAGTTTAATATTTAAATGCTTGGGACCTGTTTGATCTGCTGTAATAAAAGGCAGATTAATATCTGTCTCTAAAGAGCTAGATAATTCTTTTTTGGCTTTTTCTGCTGCTTCTTTTAAGCGTTGTAAGGCCATTTTATCTTGAGAAAGATCAATTCCATTTTCTTTTTTAAATTCATCTACTAAGTAATTAATAATTCTTTGATCAAAATCTTCTCCACCTAGAAATGTATCTCCATTTGTTGCTCTTACTTCTACTACACCATCTCCCACTTCTAATATAGAAATGTCAAAGGTTCCTCCTCCAAGGTCATAAACTGCAATTTTTTCATTCTTTTTTTTGTCCATTCCATAAGCTAAAGAAGCAGCGGTAGGCTCATTTATGATTCTCTTCACCTCAAGACCTGCAATTCTACCCGCATCTTTGGTTGCTTGTCTTTGACTATCATTAAAATATGCTGGTACGGTGATAACTGCTTCTGTAATTTTCTCTCCTAAAAACTCCTCAGCATCTTTTTTTAGTTTTTGCAAAATCATCGCTGAAATTTCAGGAGCACTATATTTTTTGTCGCCAATTTGAACATATGCATCTCCGTTTGGTCCAGGTACAATTTTATATGGACAACGTTCTTTCCATTTTTGAATCAATGGATCATCAAATTTTCTACCCATTAATCTTTTAATAGCATATACAGTGCGTTCTGGATTGGTTATAGCTTGTCTTTTTGCAATTTCTCCAATGAGTCTTTCCTTATCTGTAAAAGCAACTACCGAAGGAGTGGTTCTTCCGCCCTCAGGGTTAGTAATACACTTAGGATCTTTTCCCTCCATAAAGTATACACAGCTATTAGTTGTACCCAAATCTATTCCAATAATTTTACCCATTTTTTAAATCCTCCTATCTTCTTAATTTTTTTATTGTTTTCAAAAGTTAAGTCTAATTTTTCATTTGTAAAGACTTTTTATTGAAAAAAAATATTATTTTGCACACTTTTTGCTAACAATAACCCTTGCAGGTCTAAGAAGTCGGTCATGAAGTTTGTATCCTCTTTGATACATTTGGCACACCATACCTTCCTCCATATCCTCTCGTTCTTCTTGGGCCATTGCTTCATGAATATTTGGATCAAATTTTTCACCAACTTCTCCTACAGGGATTAGACCATATTTTTTAAGCACGTCTCTGAACATTTTTAGGGTCATTTCTATGCCTTCAGTTAAACTCGCACATTCATTTTGTTTTTGAGAGTGGCTTAGAGCCAGTTCCAGGTTATCTATAATTGGTAAAAGGTCTTCCAATAGAGTAGAAGTGGCAAATTTACAAAACTCTTCCTTTTCTCTAGCTAAGCGTTTTTTTAAGTTTTCTGCATCAGCCAAAGTTCTTAATACCAACTCCTCTTTTTCTTTTAGCTGAGCACATTCAGGACATATTTTTTCTTCGCATAGTTTTTTTAGTTCTTCGTTACTTAAAGAAATTTCTTTGTCTTTGTCTTGTTTCTCTTGTGTTTTTTTAGAAGAGATGTCCTGTTTTTGAGATTTTTCTTTTTTACTCATATGTCCTCCGTTTTATACTTATCTTAATAGAATTCTTGAAATATTTCAGTAAGCACTTTGGATATTAAGTCAACACGTGGAATAATTTTAGGATAGTTCATATAGATAGGACCTATTACACTTACTACACCATAAGCTTCATCTTTTATGGAATAAGGGCATGATACAACACTATAGTCTTCTAATGATTCTAGATCTTCTTCTCCGATTAATATACTTAATCCATTTTCTTCTATTGTTTTATCTAATATTTCTAGAAGTCTAGATTTTTCTTCTAAAAAATGAAATAATTCTTTCATTGTTTGAATATCTTTTATTTGTTCTTTATCCAATATATTGATAGTACCTTCTACAAAAACTTTACGATTGTTATCATCAAATGTTTTTTGTGCTACCTGCATAGCTTTTTGATAAAGATTTTCAAATTTAGCATGTGCTTGTTGCATTTCTTCTAGTATTTTTTGTCTTACAATATAAAGAGGTAAACCTTTAAATTTTTCATTTAAAAAATTACTAAATTTGATTAAATCATCTTTAGTGATATCTTTATTAACTTGAATGATTTTATTTTGAACAAGTCCTTCTTCTAGAACTAAAATGGATAAAACTAAACCAGGTTTTATCCACATAAAATCTATTTGTTTCCAATGAGTTAATTTTTTTTGAGGAGACAAGACCAAACTTACTTGTTCTGAGACAGAGGATAAAAGTTTACTCGCGCTACTTAAAGTTTTTTCAAGGTCGGGCATATTTTGTTTTAATTTATTTTCAATTTGTTTTTTTTCTTGATGACTAAAAGGAGCAGGAGTAAATAGTTTTGTTATATATAATCGAATTGCTTTTCCTGTAGGAACTCGACCCGCAGAAGTATGAGGTTGTCTGAGGTATCCTTTTTCAGATAAGTCTGCCATGATATTTCGAATAGAAGCAGCACTTAAATTAAGAGTAGAACGTTTTGCTACTGTACGAGAGCCTATAGGATTTTTGGTTTTGAGAAAATTTATTACAATGGTATTTAATACTTCTTGTTCTCTTGGTGTTAACATGGTTTTGTCCTTTTGAGGCTTACGTTGATAGTTTATAGGTAAATACAAAACTAATTATGAGAAATTTAGGTGTCAAGCAAGAGGGAAAATGACATATAGAAAATTTTTACTGAATAAAAAGTTAAAAGTGAAAAGAATAAAGATATTCTCTTAATGCTTGAACCCACGGGCGAGGAGTTATTCCTGTTTGTTCTGTGAATTTTTTTGTGCTTAAAACCGAATAGGTTGGTCTTTTAGCAGTTTGGGGGAATTCATGAGAGGAGATAGGAATAATTTTACATTGTAGGCCTAAACAATGTACAGCTTCTTGAGCAAGTTCGCACCACGATGCTTGACCTGAATTTACTATATGAAAAATTCCTGTTGCATTGGTATTTACAAGTTGAAGAGAATATTTTGCCAAATCATAAGTATAGGTAGGAGATCCAACTTGATCGTGAACTACATTTAAAGTTTGTTTTTCTTTAGCAAGATTTAAAATTTTACTTACAAAATTAACTTTTCCTTGACCAAAAAGCCAAGCAGTTCTGATAATTAAAAGTTTTAGATTTGTTATTTCCAAAAGATTTTTTTCTCCTTCCAGCTTTGTTTTCCCATATATGTTTAGAGGACAAGGAGGATCTGTTGGTTCATACGGAGACTCTTTCTGCCCATTAAATACAAAGTCTGTGCTATAGTGAATTAGATAAATACCTAGTTCTTTACATACATTGCCTAAAATTACAGGAAATGTTCTATTTAATTCTATTGCTTTTTTTTGTTCTTGTTCTGCTTTGTCTACCTGAGTATAAGCAATGGTATTAAAAACATAAGAAATATGGTGTTTTTGAATAAAATTTTTAAGTTCTTCAGAGGAAAATATATTAAATTTATTTTTAGCTGGAGAAATTGCTTCCCACTTGTTTTTATTTAAGATATCTGTAATTGCTTGACCTAATAAACCTGTTTGTCCACCTAAAATAAGAGCTATTTTATTTTCCATACCACTTTTCCATAAATTTTAAGTATTCTCCAGATTGAACTTGTTGTATCCATTGAATATTATTTTGATACCATTTTAAAGTTTTTTCTAGCCCTTGTTCAAAATTAACACTTGGCTTAAAACCAAGTGTTTTTTGGGCATAGCTGAAATCCATGGCATAACGAAAATCATGGCCTGGTCTATCTTGGACAAATTTAATAAGCGAGTAGGGTTTCCCCAAAAAATCTAGAATAGCTTTTACTACCTCAATATTTTGTTTTTCTGCATTGCCACCTAAGTTGTAAATTTCTCCAGGTACTCCTTTTTTAAGGGCAAGATCAATACCTTTACAGTGATCTTTGACAAAAATCCAATCTCTTATATTGGTCCCTTTTCCATAGATAGGAATAGGTTGATTGTGAATTGCTTTTAGAAATGCAAGAGGAATTAATTTTTCTGGGAATTGATAAGGACCATAATTATTAGAACATCGAGTAATGATAACTGGCAAGTTATAGGTTTTAAAATAGCTCCTACATAATAGGTCTGCACTTGCTTTAGAGGCAGAATATGGACTATTGGGAAGTAAGTGAGTATCTTCTGTAAATTTGCCGTTTTTGCCGAGAGAACCATATACTTCATCTGTAGAAATATGAATAAATTTTTTTATTTGAACTTGTTTAGCACATTCTAATAAGTTTTGAGTACCTAAAACATTTGTTTGCACAAAAGGATAGGGATTGTTTATCGACCTGTCCACATGAGATTCTGCTGCAAAATTGATAATAATTTCTATTTCATATTTTTTTAAAATAGTTAAAACAAGCTCTTTATCTACAATATCTCCATGGATAAAAAAATATTTTTTCCCACCCCATTTTTTTTGAATAGGTTCTAGATTGATTAAATTTCCCGCATAAGTTAGTTTATCTAAGTTTATAACAGTAATATCAGGATAGTGTTCAAATAAGTAATATATATAATTGGTGCCAATAAATCCTGCACCACCTGTAATTAAGATTTTCATCTTAAGCTCCAAAAAAATAATTGCTCCTTTTAACTGAGACAATTATTGTATTTCTGTCAAGTTATGAAAATGGGTAAAAGAATATTTGGATAAAAGTAATCTATTTTTTAAATTATTTTAGTTGGTTAAGGAGTCTATATGAATATTTTATGTTTGGATATTGGAAGTGGAACTCAAGATGTTCTTTATTTTCAAGAGGGAGTAGAAATAGAAAATTGTCCTAAGTTCATTTTGCCTTCTCCTGCTATGCAAATAGCTACTCAAATTCGAAATTTGACTGCCAAGCAAAAGGATATATTTCTTTATGGTAAAAATATGGGAGGAGGATATAAGTTTGCTTTATTTGAACATTTAAAAGCAGGTTTTAAAGTTTTTGTGGCTAAAGATGCATACTTTTCTTTAGCTGATGATTTAGAAAAAGTTAAAAAAATGGGGATAGAGATTGTAGAGAACCCTCCAAAGGGTGCAGCACCGATTTATCTCACAGACTTTTCTCCTAGTTTTTGGCAGACGTTTTTAAATGTCTTAAACTTAGATTATCCAGATATTATTTTAGCTTGTGCTCAAGACCATGGATTTTTCCCTCACAAAAGTAATAGAAAAGGAAGATTCGAACTGTGGGAAAAATTTATTTCTCAAAATAATAATATTTATTCCTTATTATATGATTTTCCTCCTATTGAATTAAATAGACTATTTTCTTTGAGACAAAGTATAGGACAAGGTCTGGTGGCGGATACAGGAGTCTGTGCTATTTTAGGTGCAATGTTTGATTCTAAAGTAGAAGAATTGCAAGAGCAGCAAGGTATTTGTATTGTCAATATAGGTAATAGCCATGTTTTGGGGTTTTTAGTGTATAAAAGTGAAGTATATGGTGTCTATGAGCATCATACAAGATTAAGAACAGGTGAACAAATTTGGGAAGATATTCAGTTATTTAAAAAGGGAAAATTAAAGAATGAGGATGTATTTTCTTCTAATGGGCATGGATGTGTGCTTATAGATTTGCCTGTAAATTTTGGTCCTATTTTTGTTCTTGGTCCTAGAAGATCTAAGCTGTCCCAGTTTGATGTGGAGTTTTTATGTCCTGGCGGAGATATGATGTTAGCTGGATGTTTTGGACTTTTAAAAGGATTTCAACATATAAACAGGGGATAAAAAATGGAAACATATGTTATTGTGAGACCAGAACATTTAAATCATCATGGCTATCTTTTTGGTGGAATGATGTTAAAATGGGTGGATGAATTCGCATGGCTAGCAGCTTCTAAAGAATTTACAGGATGTAGAATGGTAACTATTGCTATGGATGAGATTCAATTTAAAAAACCTGTAGTAAATGGTTCTATTTTGCGTTTTGATATTAAATTATATAAACAGCACAATACATCAGCAACATATCAAGTAAATGTATATGCTGATGCACCTGGTGCAACAGAAGAGATATTGGTTTTTAATACAAAAGTGACTTTTGTAAGGGTTAATGAGCAAGGTAAAAAAATACCCTTACCTAAAAAGAATGGAGATTAATATGGAGAAAATAGGTGTTGCTTTAGGTGCTGGTGCTGCTAGAGGATGGGCTCATATAGGGGTTTTAAAAGCTCTTCAGGAATCTGAATTAAAAATAAACTGGGTAGCTGGGACAAGTATAGGGGCATTAGTAGGAGCTGTTTATGCTGCAGGAAAAATAGACGATTTTGCTAAAGATATTTTAAAAATGGATTGGAAGCGCGTATTATCTATGGTAGATTTAGTTTTCCCAAGAAATGGTTTAATTGATGGAAGAAAGGTTGTTGATTTTCTAAAACAATATTTGCCATCTAAAATAGAAGAATTGCAGATTCCTTTTGCTGCTGTAAGCACAGACTTATATACAGGAGAAGAAATTGTTTTAAAAACAGGCTCTACTATAGAAGCTGTTAGAGCCAGTATAGCTGTCCCTGCTATTTTCACACCTGTCATAAAAAATAAAAAATGTCTTGTAGATGGAGGATTAGTTAATCCTGTTCCTGTGAATGTGGTAAAATCTTTAGGTGCTAAAAAAGTGCTTGCTGTAGATTTAAATTATAGACGCAAAAAAAATAAGAAAGCTCAAATAGAGATTAAATTATTAAATAATAAAAAAGATAGTGAGTGGTTAGAAAAGATTTCTAAAAAGGTGAAAAATAAACTGTCCAAAATAGAAATACCTTTGTTAGAAGAAGTCAAATCTTGGATGACCAAGGCAGAGGATATACCTCATATTTTTGAGATAATGCATACTTCAATTACTGTGATGGAAGAAAGGCTTACGAATATTCTTTTTGAAGTTTGTCCTCCTGACTTTTTAATTAGACCTTCTTTGGGAAGTATAGGCTTTATGGATTTTCATAAAGGCAAAGAAGGGATAGAAATGGGTTACTTAGAAACTAAAAAATTATTAAAATCACTTAATATTGATAAAATTTAATACCAGATTAAAATAGATTACTTTTTTATTTTTCCCAGAATTAATTTTCTATAATTAACTCGCTACTTATTGTTTTATCTTCTATATATATTTCTTTGTCAGTTTTGTTTATAATTTTAACTTTATCCTTAAAAATAATGTTTTTACCAAAGAATATATTGCCATAAATTTCTATTTGTGAACAATTTTGTATTTTAACGGGATAAGGAAATCGTTTCTCAAAATCATGTAGATTTTTGTAAAATTTTGGATCCAAAATAATTTTGGGAAGGCAATCTTGAGTATTGCGTAAAGTAATGTTTTTGTCTTGATCTAAGTTATAACAATTAGAACGAATTAAAAGTAAATCCGAAGTTGTTTTTACAGGAGAGAATCTATTTCTGGGAACATTAATAGCTTCAGCAAAGTCAAAGGCAGAAATAGCTGAACCAATAGCTGTTTCAAGTTGGTAGACTAGAGGAGAAGAAGAATCTGCTGAGTCAATATGTTTTTCATTAATAATTAGGTCAAGGGGCATTAATTTATGGCGTAAAAATATTTTTTTAATTTGTTTTAAGTCTAACCATAAAGAATTAGTATTGAAAAAAGAGTAGAGTTTGATATTTTGGAACTCGGATAGTTCATTTGATGGACATTGAGCAAGTTCTCTTAAGGCAAGACGATAGTTTTTTAATAATCTACATAAATGTCCGCCCTTTTTATCCACATGTGTTCTTTCTGTTACCTCCATAATAAATGAAAGCTCTTCCTTGGCCAAATACCCAAGAATGCCTAAGTCTAATTTAGCTCCTAAATTGTCACAGTTGGATATAAAAGCATACTGATATCCTTTATCAAGTAAAATATCTAATAGTCGAGTAGTAAATAAAGCTGTATAAAAATCTCCATGTCCTGGGGGGTTCCATTCTAATTGAGGGTCGTTAGACCACTTAGCTGGAGAAAGGTCTTTTTTAAAAATTCGAGGGAATTTGTTTTGGACAAAGGATGAAGGAATTCCCTCTGTATTTAAGTTTTTTTCTAGAAATTTCATTGTAGCTTCATGAGTATAAAAGCTATTCATAAAAATAAGAGGAATGTTTTGTTTATGTTTAGAGCGAAGTATTTCTATTTGTTCTATGCTTAATTCTAAGAAGTTTTTATTATTTTTTACAGGAATAAGTCCTTTGGGTTTTTTTAAACCCATTGTTGTGCCTAATCCGCCATTTAATTTAAAAACAACTAATTTTTTTAGGACTTTTTTCCCCACAGACGTATACTTTGAGACCTGCTTTAAAGTTTTTAACTCATCTTTTTTTAAAGGAAGGATTTCTTTTTTAGTTAATTTGCCTTGGCTTCCAAATAAAAGTTGGGAAAAATAACACTTGAATAGATTGATAACAATAGGAGGTATACCTTGACTTTCCATTTTTAAAGCAAATGGTTTAAAATAAGATAAAAGTTCTGTATCTGTATTAGTAATGCAATCTATACTTGAGGTCATATTATCTCCTTATTCCATATTTAAAGGTTGTCCTGTAGAGGACAATACTGCACTCCAGTAATTAGAATTAGGATTTAACTTTCTTCTTTTTTGAGTAACTATTGAAATAGGTAAATAAATATATCTATCTTGTAGTCTACTGACAAGCATATTTGTTTTTCCACTCATTCCTGCATGTACTGCATGTTGTCCTAAGAAACCGCAATATACTCGATCATTTGCATTAGCTGGAATTGAACGAATAATATAACTCGGATCTATAAATTTTAAAGTATAGGGTATATTTTTACTTGTAAAGTATTTTTTTATTTCTTCTCTTAATACTGCACAAATATCTCCTAATTTTTTATTACCTGAAGCATCTGTTCCTAAATTGTCAAATAAATCTTGTCCTGCTCCTTCTGCTACAACAACTACAGCATGACCTCGGGATAAAATTCTTTTTTCTAGATGACTAAGAAAACCATTTTCCCCATGAATATTAAACGGAACTTCAGGAATTAAGACAAAATTTACTTCTTTTAAAGCTAATGTGGCTTGGGCTGCAATAAATCCAGACTCTCTGCCCATTAACTTTACCATTCCAATTCCATTTGGAGCTCCAATGGCTTCAGTATGGGCACAACGGATGGCCTCTGTTGCCTTTTCTACAGCAGTATCAAAGCCAAAAGTTTGAGAAACTAAGTAAATGTCATTGTCTATGGTCTTAGGGATTCCAATTACACTCAATTTAAGTTTGCGTTTTTTGATTTCTTTGTAGATAGCCCTAGCTGCTTTCATTGTACCATCGCCACCAATCATAAAAAGAATATTAATGTTTAATCTTTCTAAACTATCTACAATTTCTTCTGGGGATTGGTGTCCTCTAGATGAGCCAAGTATTGTTCCACCAAATTCATGAATATTGCTCACAGTAGATGGATCTAATTCTACAAGGGGGTGTCCGTATTTGGGGATAAGTCCTTGTAAGCCGTAACGGATTCCTACAACTGAGGCGACGTTATAATTATGATAACACGTCATTACAATAGAACGAATTACATCATTGATTCCAGGGCAAAGTCCACCACAAGTCACAATTGCGCACTTTGTTTTAGGTGGATCAAAATATAGAAGTTGGCGCGGACCTGCTTCTTCACATACAATAGAGTATGGTCCCTGGTCATTTTCATCTAATAGTTCTTTGGGAATAGGAAGGGTTAGAGTATTTTTTTCATTAATAAAACGACAAGTTTTTAAGGGCGAATGAATTTTTGCTTGGCCTAAAGTTTCTACTAAGGTATTTAATTTTTTCTTTAAACTCATTGTAACTTATCCCCCTTTGTATGTGTTTAACAAAATTTTTTTTATCTTATTAGTAAAATTATTATTAAGCTTTTTTTAAAAAAAGAGCAAGTAAGTGATTATTTTAAAGGTTTAAAAAATTTGCTTAAAATATTTTAGTTGACAGCTTTATAAGGGTGTTTATCTACACTACTAATAACTAATAAATGAATAAAGTTAGGGAGTTTAAAAATGGCTAAGTTAGTTTTAAATCCATGGCTAGAGATTCAAAATATGCGGGATGAAATTTTACGGTTGATGGATGAAGTGGAAAGTAAAGGAGAAGAGAAAAGCGAATGTGCCTTGTGGAAACCCAAGACAGATATTTATGAAACAGAAGAATTTTTTGTTTTAGAAATAGAGCTTCCTGGCATTGCGGAAGAAAAAATTGAGGTAGAGATAAAGGGAAGAGAGTTACGTATTTATGGTGAACGTAGGTTGGAAAAAGATGTATGTGGCAGTGAATATCATCTTTTAGAGCGTTCCTATGGGCCTTTTGCTAGAAAATTTATTGTTCCAGAATATGTAGATACGAGAGAAATTAGCGCTAAACTTCAAAAAGGTATTTTAGTAATTAGTCTTTTGAAAAAGAAACATATATCTAAGAATATCAAAATTAATATAGAGGAGGGATAATAGCATCTATGATTAGTAATCAAATTAAGACTTTTATATTTCTTGCTTTTTTAACTGCTATTATTTTGTTTTTTGGAAGAGCATTAGGTGGAGAGCAAGGATTGATTATAGCTTTTATTTTAGCTCTTATGATGAATATCGGTAGTTATTGGTTTAGTGATAAGATTGTGTTGGCAATGTATCAGGCAAGAGAAGTGAGCGAACAAGAGGCTCCTTTTTTACATCAAATAGTAGAAGAATTAGCGAGAAAAGCAGGTATTCCAAAACCAAAGATTTATATTTTACCTCAGGATGTTCCCAATGCCTTTGCTACGGGCAGAAATCCAAATACTGGGGTAGTTGCTGTAACAGAAGGTATTTTAAAAATTTTATCTCAAGAAGAGTTAAAAGGTGTTTTAGCCCATGAAATTGGTCATATAAAAAATCGAGATATTTTAATTCAGACAATTGCCGCTACTTTGGCAGGTGTAATTATGTTTGTTGCTAGTATGGTAAGATGGGCAGTTATTTTTGGTTTTGGAAGAAGTGATGAGGAAGATGGAGGAAATCCACTATTAGCCTTAGTGATGGCAATAGTAGCTCCTATAGCTGCTATGTTGATTCAATTGGCAATTTCTCGTTCAAGAGAATATCTTGCAGATGAAACAGGAGCTGCTTTGTGTGGAAATCCTGAATATTTGGCCTCAGCTTTAGAAAAATTAGACGCCTATTCTCGTCATATGGGTGCTGCACAAGTTAGCCCAGCCACAGCCCATATGTTTATTGTAAATCCTCTTCGTGGAGAAAGTTTAATGGCTTTATTTAGTACCCATCCTCCAATTCAAGAAAGAATAAGAAGGCTTAGAGAGATGAGGTATAGTTTTTAAGTTAGTATGAATTTTTTATAGAGGTAGGATATGCTAAAAAAGATAGGGATTTTAATAGGGATATTTTTTGCCTTTTTAGATGTTTGTGTTTTTGCTCAACCAGGCATTGAATTAAGAAAAAATCTTATAGTAAGAGCAGTTGAACATGTTTCTCCTAGTGTAGTAAATATTTATACACAAAAAATAATAGAGCAAGAAATAAATCCATTTTCTTCTATTTTTGGATTTTCTTTTTTTGATGATTTTTTCCCTCCAGATTTTAAACAAAAATTTGTTCAAAAAAGTTTAGGCTCAGGATTTATTATCGACCACGTAAGCCGTTATGTTTTAACTAATGCTCATGTTATAGAAGGAGCTTATCAGATAACAGTAAAATTATTAGATGGTCGAGAATATAAGGCAGAACTTGTTGGTTCTGATCCAGATTTTGATCTAGCTATTTTAAAAATTCAGGGTAAGGGCAAGTTGCCTGTAGCTAGGCTTGGTACTTCTAAAGACTTGATGATAGGAGAGACAGTTATTGCTATTGGGAATCCTTATGGTTTTGGTCATACTGTAACCACAGGGGTTGTTTCTGCTTTAAAAAGGACAATTAAAACATCTCAGGGATTATTTACAGACTTTATTCAAACAGATGCAGCTATTAATCCAGGTAATAGTGGAGGGCCGTTAGTAAATATTTTAGGAGAGGTAATAGGTATTAATACAGCTATTTATAAGGAGGCCCAAGGAATAGGCTTTGCCATTCCGATAGACAAGGCTAAAAATGTGCAAAAAGATTTAGTAGTAAGAGGATATGTTCAACCTGTTTGGCTGGGCATAATGGCTCAAGATGTTACCCCCGAGATTGCCTCTTATTTGGGGCTAAAGCAAGCTAAAGGTGTTTTGGTTACAGAAATTTTTCCAAATACACCTGGTTTTAAAATTGGCTTAAAACCTGGAGATGTATTAGTTAGAATTAATAACTACGAGATAGGCGATAAAGATGAGTATATTGATTTATTAAAAAATTTTACCTCTAAAGACGAGATTAGGTTATGGATTTGGCATAAGAGAAAAATAATAAAACAAAAACTTTTTTTAAGCCCTCTTACTTCCTCTACGTGTTTAGAGTTAATGAGAAAAAGATGGGGAATAGAAGTTAAAGATAGAAGAGGGAAAAAAGGTGTCGTGGTTACAAAAGTTTACTCTCGTACTCCTGCCTTTCTTTTAGGACTTCATCCCGGGGATTTAATTATAAAGGTTGGAGGAATAGCGGTAAATAGCGTAAAACAAATGGCAATGCTTTTTAGCAGGCTGAGATTAAAAAATAGAGTTTTATTTTTAGTAGTTAGGGATGGACAGGGATATTATGTACACTTAAGAATCTAAATGTTTCATATAGAAGAGTGGCTAGTTGTTACTTTTTTAAGAAAATGACTTGATTTTAAAATTTTTTTACTTTCTTAATTATTTTAAAGTTAAAGTAGTCTAAAGCTGCGGCTTTCTCTTGTTAATATTTTCCCAAATTATCTTGACGATAAACCCAGGCTAGTTTAATAAGCCTTTCAATCGGTATGAATGAAAGGAGATAGTAACTTTTATGAAATTTTATTCTTTACTTAAAGAAAAGAAAAAAACGATTTTAAATCATTGGTTCGAAGATTTGCTTTCTAGCTATCCACCTGAATCTGCGCAATTTTTCAAATCTAATCTAAATAAATTTACCAATCCTGTAGGCAATACCTTTCGTTTAAATCTAGAAAGAATTTTTGATGAACTTTTAAAAGAAAAAAGTTCCAAAGAACTTTTGGATTGGGTAGATGGAATTGTACGTATTCGTTCTTTGCAAGAGTTTTCCCCGTCTTTAGCTCTTAATTTTGTGTTTTCTTTAAAAAGAGTGGTTTGGGATATTCTTAAAAAAGATATAAAGAAGCAAAATCTTTATGAGGAATACAACCAGTTTGTGCAAAAGACAGATGAATTGGTTGGGTTAGCTTTTGATCTTTATATGCAGTGTAGAGAAAAAGTATGGAGTCAAAAGGCTAATTATATGAATTCGAGGGTGCATAGGCTCTTGGAAAGAGCTGGACTTATAAAAGAGGTAGGGGAGTTGTAAAAAAATAAAACTTAAAGAGGGGTATTGGTAGATGAAAGCGATTTATTCACTCTTCTTGGTCTTTGGATTGGTGTTAATTGCCCTATTAGGGGCAGGAGCATTGGGCCTCCATTATTTATTTGGGGTGGTTATACCCTATGTGGCCGTGCTCTTTTTTATTGTAGGTTTTGTGTTGAGGGTTGTTAAATGGGGCAAGTCTCCTGTTCCTTTTAGAATTCCTACAACAGCGGGTCAGGAATTTTCTTTGCCCTGGATAAAGCAAAATAAAATTGACAACCCTTCTACCACGTGGGGCGTTATTTTACGTATGTTTTTTGAAGTGGTCACTTTTAGATCTCTTTTTCGTAATACTAAAGTTGAGCTCTACGATGGTCCAAAACTTGCCTATGCATCTTCTAAATGGTTGTGGTTGTTTGCTTTGATGTTTCATTATTCATTTTTAACTATTTTTGTTCGTCATATGAGGTTCTTTACTGAGCCTGTTCCTTTTATTTTTCAGGCTCTAGATAAGGTTGACGGGATGCTTCAAATTGGAGCTCCTCACATTTATATGACAGATGTAGTTATTTTGGTTGCTTTAGGGTATCTTTTATTAAGAAGACTAGTGGTGCCTAAAATTCGCTATATTTCCTTACCAGCAGATTATTTTCCTTTGTTCTTAATTTTTGGGATTGTAATATCAGGTATTTTAATGCGCTATTTTGTAAAAACTGATGTGATTGGTATTAAGCAACTTACAATGGGGTTGGTTACTTTAAAGCCAACTATTCCTGAAGGTGTAAGTGCAATTTTTTATATTCACGTGTTTTTGGTTTCAGTATTGCTTGTATATTTTCCTTTAAGTAAACTTATGCATATGGGTGGAGTTTTCTTAAGCCCCACACGAAATTTAGCTAATAATAACAGGAT
This sequence comes from Desulfonauticus submarinus, assembly GCF_900104045.1. Lineage (NCBI taxonomy): Bacteria > Pseudomonadati > Thermodesulfobacteriota > Desulfovibrionia > Desulfovibrionales > Desulfonauticaceae > Desulfonauticus > Desulfonauticus submarinus. The sequence goes on along the minus strand of NZ_FNIN01000003.1, from coordinate 82,771 downwards.
GAAAAGGCATATTAATCCTTGGAATTATCCTGTTAAGGTTCATACTTATGAAGCTTATGAAGATGAATTTAGAGAAAAAATGGTTGAGGCTGGGTTACCTGTAGAAAAACCTTTAGAACAACAGCCAGCTGAAAGTAAGGAGTAGTACCTATGGCTCTACCAAATGCAAGAAAATTATTTTCCCAGATTTCTCACAGGATGCCCAAGAGAGAATGGATGGACATTCCTGTGGAAATCAAACAAGGTCGTTATTGTTATCCTGCTAACCCTAAAAGCCTTGAGTATGTTGGCATGCCTCATGCCCGCAAATGGAGTCCTCTGGATGATGATTGGAAGCTGCCAGAAAATTGGATGGAAATTATTCGCCAGGGCATGAAGGATAGGTTAGATAAGTTCAGAACTTTTAAAATTTTTATGGACATTTGTGTTCGTTGTGGAGCGTGTGCTGACAAGTGTCATTTTTTTATTGGCACAGGTGATCCTAAGAATATGCCTGTTTTAAGGGCTGAACTTTTGCGCTCCATTTATAGAGGTGAATTTACAACAGCAGGTAAAATATTAGGTCGTTTTGCAGGGGCAAGAAAGCTAACAGAAGAAGTTATTAAAGAGTGGTGGTATTATTTTTATCAATGCACAGAGTGTAGAAGGTGCTCTCTTTTCTGTCCTTATGGTATAGACCAGGCAGAAATTACAATTATAGGCAGAGAGCTCACCAATTTGCTTGGACTTAATACTGACTGGATCGCTACTCCTGTAGCCAACTGTTACAGAACTGGTAACCATCTTGGCATCCAACCTCATGCCTTTAAAGAGATGTTAGAGTTTTTCTGTGATGATATTGAGGATATTACAGGAATTCGTCCTGAACCTGAATTTAATAAAAAGGGAGCAGATATTTTATTTATAACTCCTTCAGGAGATGTTTTTGCAGACCCAGGCACATATACTTGTATGGGTTATTTAATGTTGTTTCATTATTTAAAAGAAGAATATGGTTTAGAAGTTACTTGGAGTACTTATGCTTCTGAAGGTGGTAATTTTGGCTTTTTTACTTCTCATGAAATGATGAAAAGGCTTAATGCTAAAATGTATCTGGAAGCCAAAAGACTTGGTGTAAAGTGGATTTTAGGTGGCGAATGTGGACATATGTGGCGTGTTATCCATCAATATATGGATACAATGAATGGTCCAGCTGATTTTCTAGAGGAACCTGTAAATCCGATTACTGGCACTAAGTTTGAAAATGCTAAATCTACAAAAATGGTTCATATAACTGAGTTTACAGCAGACTTAATAAAACATGGAAAGTTAAAATTGGATAAAAGTAGAAATGACCATATAAAAGTAACTTTCCATGATTCTTGTAATCCCTCCAGAGGTATGGGATTGTTAGAAGAGCCTCGTTATGTGATTAAAAATGTTTGTAACCATTTTTATGAGATGCCTGAAAATACTATTCGGGAACAGACTTTTTGTTGCGGTAGTGGTGCTGGTTTAAATGCTGGTGAAATAGAAGAGCTTAGATTTTTAGGTGGTCTTCCAAGGGCAAATGCTGTTAAGCATGTTCATGAAAAGCATGGGGTTAACATGCTTGCTTGTATTTGTGCAATTGATAGGGCTGCCTTGCCTCCACTAATGGAGTATTGGGTACCTGAGGTAGATGTTACAGGAGTTCATGAATTGGTGGGCAATGCCCTTATTTTGCCAGGGGAAAAAGAACGAGAGACAGATTTGAGGGGAGAACCCTTACCAGGTAAGGAGGGTTAACAAATGTATGATGGAGGAAAAATTCTAGCTGGATTAGCCATTTTCGTGGCATTATTTACGTTTCCTTTTTGGTATAATATTGGAAGTGCAGCCTATCAAAGGCCAAAATTAGAGCAGCCCAAAAGTAAGGCTTGTGTGGAAAGTGTGGAATTCATGCGAGCTGATCATATGCAATTATTAAATGAATGGCGAGATATGTATGTACGTGAACATATTACAAAATATAAGAGTCGCTTAACAGGTAAAGAGATTCATATTAGTTTAAGTAAAACCTGTATGAAGTGTCATGAAAGTAAAGAGAAGTTTTGTGATCAATGTCATACATCTTTGGCAGTGTCTCCCTATTGTTGGGACTGCCATGTGGCACCAAAGGGGGAGAAATAATGAAAAGCAACAGAAGACAATTTCTAAGGACAATTGGGTTAGCCACCTTGGGCTGGAGTTTGTGTCCAAGCTTGCTTAGAGCAACAGAGCATGGAGGAGCCCATGGTAAGGGAAAACGGTGGGCTATGGCAATTGATACTAAAAAACTTACTGAAGAAGTAATGGAAAAGTGTATCAATGCCTGTAATAAGGCTCACAATATTCCCCATATTCCAAACAAAAAAGAGATTAAGTGGATTTGGATAGAAACCTTTCATCATTTATTTCCTGGTCAGATGGGGGATAAGGTACACTTAAGTGAGTATCCAGAGAAAAAATCCTTAGCTTTATGTAACCATTGTGACAACCCGCCTTGTGTGAGAGTCTGTCCTACTAAAGCTACTTTTAAGAGAGAAGATGGCATAGTGATGATGGATTTTCACCGTTGTATAGGGTGTAGGTATTGTATGGCTGCATGTCCTTATGGTTCTAGAAGTTTTAATTTCTATGATCCGCGTAAGTTTTTGAAAGAGGAGAATATTAATTTTCCAACTAGAACAAAAGGTGTAGTGGAAAAGTGTTTATTCTGTTATGAAAGGTTAGATGAAGGGAAAAAGCCTTATTGTGTAGAGGCTGCAGAAGGGGTTATTTATTTTGGAGATTTAAATGACCCTCATTCAGAAGTAAGAAAGGTGTTGGCTGAAAGGTATGCTATTACACGTAAACCAGAATTAGGAACACTCCCTTGTGTGTACTACTTAATATGAGAGGTGAAAGGTCATGTTAGATAAAGCAATTAAAGGAAGTAAACTTTATTGGGGTTGGATTGGCCTTCTTTTAGCAGGGGTGGCTATAGGCTTTTTTGCCTACACCTTTCAAATGAGAGAAGGTCTTAGCATAACAGGAATGAGCAGAGATGTCTCTTGGGGTTTTTATATTGCTCAATTTACATTTTTGGTTGGTGTGGCTGCATCTGCAGTTATGATGGTTATTCCAAAGTATTTACATCATTATCAACCTTTTGCCAGGGTATTAATTTTAGGTGAATTTTTGGCAGTTGCAGCTGTTTCTATGTGTTTGCTTTTTATTGTTGTTGACTTAGGTCAACCTCAACGAATGTTAAATGTTTTGCTTCATCCTACTCCTGGCTCTATTTTATTTTGGGATATGATTGTTTTAAACGGGTATTTATTTTTAAACATTTTAATTGGTTGGGTAACTTTACAGGCCGAGCATAAAGGAGTTGAACCCCCAAAATGGATTAAACCTTTTATTTATATCTCCATTCCTTGGGCTGTTAGTATTCATACAGTAACCGCGTTTTTATATTGTGGCTTACCAGGAAGACATTTTTGGTTAACTGCTATTTTAGCTCCTAGATTTTTGGCTTCTGCATTTGCGTCAGGGCCTGCTTTTCTTATTTTGCTTTGTTATATTGTGAAGATTTTTACTAAATGGGATCCAGGAAAAGAAGCAATCCAAAGCTTAGCTAAAATAGTTACTTATGCGACAATAATAAACTTGTTTTTTGTAGCTTTAGAAGTATTTACAGCTTTTTATAGTAATATTCCTGGGCATATGATTCACTTAAAATACTTATTTGTAGGTTTAGATGGGCATTCTACATATGTAGCTTGGATGTGGGTAGCTATGTTAGCAGGTCTGGGTGCGTTTTTTATTCTTCTTTTTCCTCAAAATAGACAATCAGATAATGTTCTGGCAATAGCTTGTTTGTTAGTATTTTTAGGTTGTTGGATAGATAAGGGCCTTGGAATGATTGCAGGTGGATTTACTCCAAATCCTTTAGAAGAGATAGTGGAATATGCGCCCACTAAATTGGAGCTTTTGGTTACTTTTGGTGTATATTGTGCAGGCTTTTTGATTTTAACTATTCTTTATAAAGTAGCTATTGGGGTAAAAAAGGAAGTTGAAGGATAAGTTTTTATTGACATAAGCTGGCTTTATTGCGTAAAGCTAAAAAGGTTTATTTTAACTAAATAAAATTTAAGTGGAGGTTTTAAAATGGCTTGGAAAGTAACTGTAGACACTGATAAGTGCATTGGTTGTGGCGAATGCGTAGATGTATGTCCTGTAGAAGTTTATGAACTTCAGGACGGAAAAGCCACTCCAGTTAATGAAGAAGAGTGTCTTGGCTGTGAATCTTGTGTTGAAGTATGTGAACAGAGTGCTATTACAGTTGAAGAAGTCTAATAGTTATATTTTGTAAAAAAGGGGCCATGTTCTCTTGGCCCCTTTTCTTTTTTTTCTATTAAAAAAGTTTAATGATATCAATGGAGTATAAATATGGATTTTGATTTTACCCCTTATTTTGAGCGATATGAAGAAATATTAAGGGGGCTAGATAAAGTTTTTGCTCAAGTTAAAGAAAAATATCCAAAAGAAGTAAAGTGTGCCACAGGGTGTTGTGATTGTTGTTATGCTTTGTTTGATTTGCATTTAATAGAAGCTTTATATCTTAATCATCATTTTAAGCAATTAACAGAGAAAAAAAGAAATAGAATTTTGATTGATGCTGATAAAGCGGATAGAAAAATATATAAAATTAAAAGATTAGCATTTAAAATGCAACAGAAAGGTGCTTCTGAAGAGGAAATTTTTGCAGAAATTGGAAAACACAAAGTAAAGTGTCCTCTTTTAAATGAGGATAAGCAATGTGAATTATATCCTTATCGACCAGCAACATGTAGAGTTTATGGTATTCCCTTAAATATATATGGAAAAGCACATTGTTGTTCTTTATCTGGCTTTAAAGGAGGAGAAAAGTACCCTACGGTATATATGGAAAAAATTTATCAGAGTCTATTCCTATTAAGTCAAGAAATAGTACAAAATTTGAATACAAAATATACAGCTTTACATACTGTCTTGGTCCCTGTATCTATGGCCTTATTAACAGAATATGATGCAAACTACTTAGGTATTATTAAGAAAAAATTAGATAATAAGACAGAGCAAAATAAAGTAAGGCCAAATGCTTGGGTATTGGGAGAAGATAAATGAGTGGAAAGCTAGTTCTTAATTCAGAACAAGAACAGCAAAAGCGAGCTATCTATGAATCTTTATCTCCTCGAAGAAAAAGATTTATAGATAGAATAGGATATGATAAATGGGATCCTTTTCAAGAACCTAATGATCCTAGAAAAGAAAAAACAGATGTTACTAAACGAACTTCTGGTCAATTGTTTAAGGAATTTATTTCTGAGATGAATGCTGGAGAGAAAAGTAATGCCTTTAAACAAGGTGTATTAGAAATGTGTAAGGGCTTAGTAAATAGAGATGATAAGGTTAAAGGGATGTATTTTTTTGCTGTTTGGTACCATCGTCTTTTAGAGAAAGAAGGTCATTCTATTGATGAGGATGAATTTTAATAAAAAAAGGAGAATAAGGTGAACATAGAAGAATATATTTCTGATTTAAAGGCAAAAATAGTTCAGAGTCCAGATTGTGCTATACATCATTATAATTTGGGAGTTGCTTATTTAACCAAGAGAGATTTTGAAAGAGCAAAAGATGCCTTTAAGGATGCTATTATGTGTAGCTCAGAGATGGCAGAAGCTTATGTCCAATTGGGTGGTATTGCAATGCACGAAGGAGATCTTGATAGTTGTTATATGTATAATAAAAAAGCAAGTGAAATTCGTCCTAGATTTGCAGTTCCTTATGGAAATATGGGTTTTGTTTATTTGCAACAAGGTGAAATAAATAAAGCTATAAGAATATTAAAAAGAGCAATATCTTTAGATCCTAAATTTGTTCAGGCATATACTACATTGTCTAGTGCTTATCTTATGGATGGTGACTATGAAAGATGTATTGAAAATGCTACTAAGGCAATAGAATTACAGCCTATGTTTGGTCCAGCCTATAATAACTTAGGACTTGCTTATATGGAGTTAAAAGAATATCATAAAGCAAAAGAGTATTTTGAAAAGGCTCAGGAAACAGGATATGAGGTGGCTCCAGAGGTTTTAGAGGAGTTAGAAAAGGCCTTAAATAATCAAGTCTAGCTTCTTTTTTGGGTTGACAAAAAATAGCTATTGTGGGAAAAATCACAAAGTTAATGTAGATTAATAAATTCACCTAAAGGAAGGGTGATTTTATTAAGGTAATAGGTGGAGTTAAAAAGGTATTAACCACTATTTTAAGGAGGATTGAAATGCCTAAACATGAAACCCCATTGTTGGATCAGCTTGAGAGCGGTCCATGGCCAAGTTTTGTCTCTGAAATTAAGAGACAATCCGAGTTCAGGCATAAAAATGCCGAAGCAATGGAAAAGGCAGGGAAGCCCTATCAGATCCCTGTGGATGTGTGTGATGATTTGTTGGGTGTATTGGAAATGTCTTATAATGATGGCACTACCCACTGGAAACACGGCGGAATCGTAGGTGTTTTCGGTTATGGTGGTGGTGTTATTGGACGTTATTGTGACCAACCTGAAAAGTTCCCTGGGGTTGCCCATTTCCATACCATTCGTGTTAACCAACCAGCAGGTAAATACTACACTACAGAGTATTTAAGAAAACTTTGTGATTTGTGGGATTTTAGAGGTTCTGGCCTTACTAACATGCATGGTTCTACTGGTGATATTGTTTTCTTGGGAACAAGAACTGAGCAGTTGGAAGAGATTTTTGGGACATTAACTCATGAGTTTGAGCAAGATTTGGGTGGATCTGGTTCTAACTTGAGAACTCCTGCTTGTTGTTTGGGTGAGTCTCGTTGTGAATGGGCTTGTTATGATACTCAGGAGTTATGTTATCAATTAACAATGGAATATCAAGACGAGCTCCATAGGCCAGCTTTCCCATATAAGTTTAAGTTTAAATTTGATGGTTGTCCTATGGGTTGTGTTGCTTCTATTGCTCGTTCTGATATGTCTTTTATTGGTACTTGGAGAGATGATATTAAGATTGATCAAGAAGCAGTTGCTGCCTACATTGGTGGAGAGTTAAAGCCAAATGCTGGTGCTCATGAAGATGATACTCCTTTTGATATTCAGAAGGAAGTAATAGATCTTTGTCCTTCCCAATGTATGAGTTTAGAAGATGGCAAGCTTGTCATCAACAATAAAGAATGTGTAAGATGTATGCATTGTATTAGGGTTATGCCTAGAGCATTGCGCATTGGAGATGATAGAGGTCTTTCTATTTTCTGTGGCGCAAAAGCTCCTATTTTGGATGGTGCTCAAATGGGTTCTTTGTTGGTTCCATTTATTAAGGCAGAGCCTCCTTATGATGAAATTAAAGAGATTATTGAGAATATTTGGGATTGGTGGATGGAAGAAGGTAAAAACCGTGAGCGTCTTGGTGAATTAATGAAGAGACAAGGCTTACAAAAGCTCCTAGAGGTAACAGGAATTAAACCAGTTCCTCAACATGTTCAAGAGCCAAGACATAATCCTTATATTTTCTGGAAAGAGGAAGAAGTTCCTGGTGGATGGCAACGTGATATTAATGAATATAGAAAACTCCATCCAAGATAATAGATTGTTTTTAAAGGCAAGTTAATTAACTAGAGAAATTAAGAGGAGGTTTAAAATGACCTTTGTTCCTTCTGGATATTATAATCCTGATAAGCCAATGGAAGGCAGAATTACTGATATTGGTCCAAGACATTATGCTGAATTTCTGCCTCCAATTATTAAGAAAAATAAAGGCAAATGGTTGTGGCATGAGATCATAGAGCCAGGCATTTTAATGCATAAGGCTGAAAGTGGTGATGAGGTTTATACTGTACGTTGCGGTTCTCCTCGTCTTTTAAGTACTGAAACCATCAAAGAGATCTGCGAGATTGCTGATGAATATTGTGGTGGTTATGTACGTTTTACTACCAGAAATAATGTTGAATTTATGGTAGATAGCTTGGATAAAGCTAGAAAATTAAAAGAAGATTTGAATTCTCGTAAACATCCTGGTGGTAGTTATAAGTTCCCTGTTGGTGGTACTGGTGCTGGTATTACCAATATTGTACATACCCAGGGATGGGTACATTGTCATACCCCTGCAACTGATGCTTCTGGTACAGTGAAAGTTGTGATGGATGAATTATTTGAAGATTTTCAGAAAATGAGACTTCCTGCACAGTTGCGTATTTCTATGGCATGTTGTTTGAATATGTGTGGTGCTGTACACTGTTCAGATATTGCTATTTTAGGTTATCACAGAAAACCACCTATAATTGACCATGAGTGGTTAGATAATCTTTGTGAGATTCCTTTGGCAGTAGCTGCTTGTCCTACAGGTGCTATTCGTCCAACTAAAACAAAGATTACTACTGAAAGCGGTGAGGAAAAAGAAGTAAAGACTGTTGCTATTAAACAAGAAAGATGTATGTTCTGTGGTAACTGTTATACTATGTGTCCTTGCTTGCCTTTGGCAGATAAGGAAGGTGATGGTATTGTTATTATGGCAGGTGGTAAGCTTTCTAACTGCATTACCCCACCAAAGTTCTCTAAAGTTATTGTTGCTTTTATTCCAAACGAGACTCCTCGTTGGCCTCAACTTGCTCAAACTATGCGTAAATTAGTTGATACTTATGCTAAACATGCTAGAAAATATGAACGTTTTGGTGATTGGGCAGAGAGAATTGGTTGGGAAAGATTCTTTGAACTTTGTGAATTAGAATTCTCCCATCATCTTATTGATGATTTCCGTGATCCTGCTTACTATACTTGGAGACATACAACTCAGTTTAAGTTCTAGAGTTAGTAGAGTTTTATTATAGGCGCTCTCAATTTGGGGGCGCCTAAAACCTTAAAAAGGGGTGTGGTTTTATGGATAATGCAGAAGCAAAACAAAAAATTTTAGAATTTTTAGAGTCTAAAAAAGGTAAAAAAACTAAATTTTATTTTAATGATTTTACTAAACTTCTTCCTGATATGAAAAGCAGGGCTGTTAAAAAATTGTTGACAGAGCTTATTAATGAAGGTGTATTAGAATTTTGGTCTAGTGGTAGTACTACTATGTATGGTTTAGCTGGTGCTGGAAAACAGCATGCAGAAGAAGAAGGTGAGTAAAATTTTTGCCACCTGCTGAATATCAACTGAGGTGCAAGAGCAGGTGGAAAGGAGTTGTTTCCCGAGATTTTTACTTGCGGGTTTAAGAGGAGGTTCAGGAAAGACTTTAGTCAGTTTAGGACTGGGTAGAGTTTTAACTGAAAAAGGTTATAAAATAAAAGCCTTTAAAAAGGGTCCAGATTATATTGATGCTAAATGGCTAAGTTTAGCTGTTGGCAGTGAGGCATCTAATCTGGACCCTTTTTTGTTTCCTAAAAACAAAGTTAAGGATCTTTTTTTTAGTTTTAGAGATGATTTTGATCTGGCCTTAGTAGAAGGCAATAGAGGCTTATTTGATGGTAAGGATATTTATGGTTCTTTTTCTACCGCAGAGTTAGCTAAGTTGCTAGGTATTCCTGTTATTTTAGTTGTAGATTGTACAAAGATTACTAGAACAATGGCAGCTATTGTCTTGGGCATAAATTCTTTTGAGCCAAATTTAAACTTAGCAGGAGTAATTTTAAATAGAACAGCAGGGCCAAGACATAGAAAAATTCTACGAGATTCTATTGAATATTATACTGATGTGCCAGTACTTGGAATTTTACCTAAGCTTAAAACTAATCCTATTCCAGAACGCCATATGGGATTGATTTCTGATCAAGAATATAATCAAGAGGTTGGGAAAATTTTTCAAACATTATCTAAAGTATGTAAAGATAATCTTGATATAGAGAGAATTATCAATATTGCTCAAGAGGTTCCCTTATTTCATAAGATTAAAGTTCCTTTGTTTAATAGAATTAATAAAGATGAAGTTTGTATAGGTATTGTAAAAGATTCTGCTTTTTGGTTTTATTATGAAGAAAATTTTAAGGCATTAGAAGCTGCAGGGGCTAAATTGAAATTTTTAAGTTTATTAGATGATAGTCCTTGGCCAGAGATAGATGCACTTTATATTGGAGGAGGGTTCCCTGAGACCCTTGCTTTACAATTAGAAAATAATAGATTTAAGAGACAATTATTAAATAATTTGGCGAACTCAGGATTACCTATTTATGCAGAGTGTGGCGGATTGATGTTTTTAAGTCGCAGTATTACCTTTCACGAGAACACTTATCAAATGGCAAATGTTTTCCCCATAGATATTGGAGTGCAGAAAAAACCCAAAGGACATGGTTATGTAGAAGGAGAGATTAATTTAAAAAATCCGTTTTTCCCAAAAGGTTATAAATTATTAGGACATGAATTTCATTATTCTTACTGTTTAAATGAAAGGATTGAGTTAGATTTTGCTTTAAATTTAGCAAGAGGAGTTGGAGTGTGTTCTGGGAAAGATGGAATAATTTATAAAAATGTATTTGCAAGCTATACTCATATCCATGCTCTGGGAAATCCAAAATGGGCTAGAAACTTTGTTTTAGCAGCTAAACAATATCAGTTGTATAAACAAAGCAATACATTACCTGCACCTAAAATTATTGCCTCGTAAATATGACTTATCCCTGTCTTGTGTGGCCCGAAAAACAACATCTTTTTTATCCTAATCTAAAAGAATATATTTTTTGTGTTTTAGAAAAATATTTTCAAGGGAGAAATATTCTTTATCACGGCGATAATTTAGTTTTGTTAACTTGGCTTTTGAAAAATAAACAAAAAGTTGATTTAATTTATATTGATCCACCATTTGCCACTAATTCTATTTTTTATTTAAAGCGAAGTATTGGAGATGCTTCATATAATAAGAAAAAAGAATTAATTAATTTTCCTTGTTATGATGATGTTTGGAAAACAGGTATTAATTCATATCTTAATATGCTCTATTCTCGTTTAATTTTAATGCATAAAATTTTGTCAGAAACAGGTAGCATTTATGTTCATGTCGATTATAGAGTAAGTGCTTATGTAAGAATTTTATTAGATGAAATTTTTGGAAGAGATAATTTTATTAATGAAATTATTTGGTTCTATAAAACAGGGGGAGTTCCTGAAAAGATAGGTTTTAGCAAAAAACATGATGTTATATTTTTTTATACTAAAAATAGAAACAAAGCCTATTGGAGTCCGCAAAAGGAGAAATCATATTTAAAACATAGATATGGTTTTTCTAATATAGATATAAAAAAAGATTCTAAGGGAGAATATACTTTAGTTTATTGTAGAGATGTTTTTGATATTCCTGCACTTAGAGGCAATCACCCAGAACGAGTAGAATATGCTACTCAGAAACCAGAAGAACTATTAGAGCGTTTAATTTTAGCTTCTAGTAAAAAAGGTGATATTGTTGCTGATTTTTTTTGTGGTTCAGGAACTGCTTTAGTAGTTGCAGAGAAATTAGGAAGAAGGTGGATAGGATGTGATAAAGGAGTTTGGCCTATTCATGTATGTAGAAAAAGACTTTTACAAAGAGTTAAGAAACCTAATTTTCAGATAGTAAAAATAACAAAACAAGAGCAGCAAAATTCCCTTAAGCCTACTATATTTGATCTTCAGGTAAGTGTAAAAAAAGAACATCGTTTTAATATTATTGGCAATTATTTTAAAATAACTATTTTAAAAAATAGTAAGAAGTATTGTTTTTGCTTGGAAGATTTTTTTCCTTTAAAAGAAGATGAAAGTTTTAGTAAGAAGTTAAAAATAAATAAATGGTCTGATTGGATAGATTTTTGGGCAATTGATGTGGAGGGAAGGGATGAATTTGTTCCAACTTGGTTTAGCTTTCGAACTAGATTTAATAGAAATATAGAGCTTAAATCTCCTTATTTAAAAATTAAGAAAAAAGTAGTAAAGATTAAAGTGATTTCTTTTTGTGGAACAGAATATACTCAATTTATTAAAATGAAATAAATTTGCTATTTTAGTTTAGTGAAAATATTTTTAATGAATGATTAAAAAAGCCGAGAGAAATTTAAATTTCTCTCGGCTTTTTAATTTTGTTTAAAGACGAAGGTTTATGGAGCTAACTTAAGAGCTTCTTCTATTCTTTCTTTACCGATTACATCGTAAAATTCAGGATAGATTTTCATCATAGCTTTTTTCCAGACTTTTCTCTCTTCTGGAGTTAAGTAGTGAATTTGTACTTTACCAGAGGCCTTAATTTTTTCTAATTGTTCTTGATTTAGTTCAGCAGCTAGCTTTCTTTCGTAATTGGTTGCTTCTTTTACACAAGAGCTAAGGATGTCTCGCAGATTTTGAGGTAGTGAATTCCAGAAGATTTGGTTAGTTACTAACATATAACCAAGATATCCATGATTACTTATAGTCATATATTTTTGTACTTCATAGAATTTTTTAGTGTAAATATTAGAGATAGTATTTTCTTGTCCATCAACAACACCTTGTTGTAAAGCACTGTAAACCTCAGAAAAAGGTAATACTTGAGGGCTTGCTCCAACTACCTTAAATTGGGCTTCTAATACTTTAGAGGACATAATTCTAAATTTTTTACCTTTAATGTCTTTAGGTAATCTTATGGGATTATCATCTAAAGTAAGTTGTTTAAAACCGTTGTCCCAATATGCTAATCCAATGAGTCCCATTCTAGAAACACCTTTTAATAATTCTTTCCCTACCTTACTATCCATAAATTTATGAAGGTGTTCTGTATTTTCAAAAAGGAAAGGTAAATCAAATATTTGAAGTTCTGGGACAAAACCAGTGAATTTAGAAAAACTTGGGCAAGCCATTTGAATGGCGTTCATTTTTAAGGCTTCTAAGGCTTCTCTATCCCCATATAAGGCAGCATTGGGATATACCTGTACTTTAATTTTTCCCTTTGTTCTTTCTTCTACTATTTTTTTAAGATATTCTGCTGCTTTGCCCTTAGGAGTATCCACTGCTACCACATGGCTAAATTTAATTACATAGGTTCTAGCCATGGCTGGGTTTATAGCCAATGCTAGCGTTAAGGTTAACGCTAAAATAAAAACACTTACTTTACTTTGCATAAGAAAACCTCCTTAAAATTTTTGATATGATTAAAACATTAACCACCATAAATAATATTAGGTAAAAATAGTGATATTTGTGGAATATATGTAATTATAGCTAAACCTACTAAAAGAGCAAAAAACCAAGGCAAAGATGCTTTTATGGTTTCTTGCAATGATAAACCAGAAATACCGCTTGCCACAAATAAATTAAGTCCCACAGGGGGAGTAAGCATACCTATTTCCATATTAACGGTAATTATAACACCTAAGTGAATGGGGTCAATTCCTAGTGCTACAGCAATGGGATAAATTAAAGGAGCAAGAATCATAATAAGACTTGAAGGTTCCATAAAGTTCCCTGCAGCTAAAAGTAAAACATTAACGAATATAAGAAAAGAATATTTATTTAAATTTAGGCTAATTATCCACTGAGTTAGGGCTTGAGGAATTTGTTCTATGGTTAGAAAGTATGCAAAGATCATAGCATTGGCAATAATAAACATAATCATTGCAGCTGTGATTGCTGAAGCTTTAATAACTTTTGGAATATCCTTCCAAGCTAAATCCTTATAAATGAATTTGGATACAAAAAAAGCATAAACAGCAGATACAGCAGCAGCTTCTGTAGGAGTAAACAGGCCTCCGTAAATTCCTCCAATAACAATAATAATAACCAACAGTCCCCAGATTGCATCTTTAAAAGCTGACCAAATTTCTCTTAAAGAAGCTCTGGGTAATTTTTCTCTTCCTTCTTTTTTAGCAGCTAAATAAGTTACTAGCATGAGCATACCGCCTAGAAAAATAGCAGGCATAACTCCGGCCATAAATAATTTTCCTATAGATTGATCCACAGTGATACCATATACAATTAAAACAATAGAAGGAGGCATTAGAATACCTAAAGAACCTGCACAGGCAATTGATCCTACTGAAAAAGCATTGGAGTAGCCGTCTTCTTTAATAGAACTTATCATAAGAGAGCCTATTGCTGCCACAGTGGCAGGGGAAGAACCGCTTACTGCAGCAAATATAATGCAAGCAAAAATTGCTGAGATAGGAAGACCTCCTGGTATATGGCCTACTACTGTTCTTGCAAACTTTATAATTCGTTTGGCTGTTCCGCCATGGGACATAAAATTTCCCATTAGAATAAATAAAGGGATGGCCATTAAGGCAAATTTATCAAGAGAGCCAAATAATTTTTGGGCTACTAACATTGGGGGATCATAGGTAAAAATAAGCAGAGAGACTACTGTAGATAGACCAAGGGCTACTGCAATTGGAATGCCCATGAATAGGAATAAAAATAATAAGCCAAAAAGAGTAAGTGCTGACATTACTTGTTCTCCTTTTATATTCTATTGATTTTGATCTTGCATAATTTGATCATAACTAAACTTGTCTGCTGGTGTGCGTATAGTTTTAAGTAACTTTAAAAAAACTTGATAAGTAGAGATTAAAAGAGAAAGTGGTACACATAAATAGATAATCCAGAAGGGTATTCTGAGATCTATATCAATTTGATGTAGGTTTATACTGAAGATAATAAAATCTATTCCCCATTTGGTAAAACAAATTAAAAATAATAAAATTATGATGAGATTTATGATGAGCAGGATCTTTCCTATCTTTGGTTTTAAACTTTGAATTATAATAGTTACACCAATATGCATTCCTGTTCTAAATCCATAAGCTGCCCCAAATAGGGCTGACCAGATAAATAGATAAGCGGTTAAGGCTCCTGCCCAAGGAAGAGATGTGTTTAAAAGATATCTTAAAACTACGTTAATAAAAGCAACTATGGTTGCTACAGACATGCAAATTGTCATTATGACTAGAGAAAAATAAGAAATAGCCTTGTCCAGTTTTGCGAGCATATCTTGATCTCCTCTACTTAGATAATTATTAATCTTAGAAGTATATAAAAATACTTTTAGATTAAAAGTGGAATATTTGTGATTTTAGTGTAAGAAAATTTCTTACATTTTAAATTTAAATTAATTTTAAAGAAATAGCAAAACGGGAGATATCCGCATTATTTCGGAGTTTTAATTTTTTTAAGATTCGTTGTCTATAGGTATCAATAGTTTTTACGCTTAAATTATAGGCTTCTGCTATTTCTCTATTTGTTTGTCCAAGAGCGATCCTTTTTAATACTTGTAATTCTCGCGTAGATAATAAGTCTATGGGAGATTTATTTTTTCCCTGGGCTATCTTTAAGGCAATTACTTCGGCAACATCTTCTGGCAAATAGCGTTTACCTGCATGTACTTTTCTAATAGCATCTACTAATTGCGTGGACACAGCTTTTTTAGTGATATATCCCATAGCTCCTATCTCTATAGCTCTAAATACATATTGTTCTTCTTCGTGCATAGTTAAAATTAATATAGGTAATTTAGGAAGATGTTTTTTTATCATATCAACTACTTCTAAGCCATCATAATGTGGCATAGATATGTCCACAATGGCGACATCTGGTTTTTTTTCCAAAATAATTTTTATGGCTTCTTTGCCATCCAGAGCAGTTCCAACTACTTCCATATCAGGACACTCTTCGATAATTCTCTTTAGACCTTCTAACATTATGTAATGATCATCTGCTATAATCACTTTTATTAGAGAGTTCATTGTTTTACCCCTTGTTTACTTTTAAACTGGAATAGTACAGATAACTTCTGTTCCTTTATTGGGCTTGGAAATAATAACAACTTTACCACCAATTAACTCAGCACGTTCTTTCATTCCAACAATTCCAAATCCTGAGAATTTTTTATTACTTTTTGTATCAAATCCTTTTCCATTGTCTTTGATGCGAATTTGTAAGTGAGTATCATTATAGGAAACAGAGATATCTATTTTTTGAGCAGCAGCATGCCTAATAGCATTAGTTATTGCTTCTTGAACTATTCTATAAATAGCAGTAGTTGTGGTGTCATCTAATTCAGGTATTCTTGATTTAGTAAAAGTATATACAATGTTGGTTCTTTTTTCAAAATCTGATAGAAGTGATTCTAAGGCCTCTATTAAACCTAAATGGTCTAGTGTACTTGGTCTTAATTGAAAAGCAAGATTTCTTACTTCGTCAATGGTTTTATCTATCAATTGCTGCATCAACTTAGCTCTTGAGGCTGCCTGGTCATCTATTTTTTTTAATTTTTTTTCTAGCCAATGGGCATCCATATTAAGAACAGTTAAAATTTGTCCCAATTCATCATGGAGTTCTTTAGCTATTCTAGCTCTTTCAATTTCTTGGTTTTTTATAATGTTTTTAGAAAGTTGTTTTAGTTTTTTTTGGGTTTTTTCCAGTTCTGTAATATCTGTAGATATTCCGACAACTCCTGTTACTTCTCCATTATCAGTACAAATTGGTGATTTTATGGACCAAAATGTATAAGAATGTTTATTTATATTTATTATCTCTTTTGAACGAATATACTTTTTTTGTTGCAATGCTTTTTTATCATTTTTTTCAAATTGTATAGCTATCTCTTTAGGTAAAACTTCTTCGTCTTTTTTGCCTTGTATCCATTCATTTGAGACTTGAAATAATTTTTCAAAGCCAGGATTGACTAATTTATATCTTAATTGTTTATCTTTTAAATAAATAATGGAAGGAGTATATCTTAATATAGCATCTATTTCCATTGATCTTTGTTTTACAAGTTCTTCTAATTGCCTAGAGTACTGACTTAATTTTTTCTTGGCCTCTCTAAGTTGTTTTTGTTCTTTTAATCTTTCAGTTACGTCTACAGATATTGCCAAAGTTTCAACAACCTCTCCGTGTTCATTTCTGATTCCATAACAAGATAATAATATATCCATAACTTCACCATTCTTTTTTACAAATTGATAATGAAAATTTTTTAAAAATCCTTTTTTAAAAAAAATTGGTAGTATTCTTTGTTCAGCCCTTTTTTTGGAAGAGGGAGTAAAGAATTCTGTTAGTTTTTTGCCGATTACTTCTTCTCTAGAATATCCTGTAGCTTCTAACCAAAAATCACTTACTCGCAGAAGTCTGTAGTTTCGGTCAATAGAGTGAAGCATTGCTGGTGTTTTATGATAAATAGAGCGATATTTGTTTTCACTAATGCGAAGTTGTTTTTCTACTAATTCTCTTTTTTTTAATTCCTTATGTGCTATTTTAGAGAGAAAATAAACAAGAATTCCAATTAAAAACATAATAATCAAAATGACTGGTCCACCTATTTCGATAATAGGTTTATGAAGATTTTTTAAAATATATTTCATTTCTAAGAGATAGAAGATATTCCAGCCAGGAAAAAAAGATATTTCTTTTTTAAATACAAGATATTCTTTAGAGGACTTATCCCATGCTTTATCTTTAAGGAACTTAAAGCCACTATAAGGCCAAGGTCCATCGCCCATTTGCCTACTGGCTTTTAATTTTTGAATAGTTTTTGCATCTAGAGGGGTAATAGAATGAAATAGCCATTTAGATTTATTTGAGATGAAAATAATACCATTTGGATCTATAAAAAAGAAAATACCAGGAAATCTTGCAAGAAAGCTCGATTCTAAATATTCAATAGGGGTTTTGATTACTGCAACTCCTATTGGATGAGATAAAGTTTTCCCGTAAATAGGAGCACTAAAATAAACTCCTCGTTTATGGGATGTCGTACCTAGTGCAGGGTATACACATAATTTTCCCTGCATTGCTTGTTTAAAGTATGGTCGAAAAGAAAAATTTTTTCCCACAAAATTATGTTTTGTATGTCTGTTACTAGATGCAATAGTATTTCCATGAATATCCATTAAATAACATGCTTCTGTCTGAAAGGAAGTAGAAAAAACATCTAAGATATAATTTATTTTTTTTAAATTGTTATGAGATGGATTAATAAAAAATATTTTTATTTCTTCTAAATTGCTGAGTGTTTTTACTGCTAATTTATATTTTCTTAAAAAAAGAGATATATTTTGATTTACGTTGTCAACAGTGGTTATACATCTTTGTCTAGTTTCTTTTAATAAAGAATTTCTGACTTTAAAGTAGTATATACTTCCACCAATTGCGGCAAAAATAAAGGTCAAAATAGATAAAGTGAAAATTACAAATTTTATTTTTGAGTAATCAGAATAATTTTGTTGTGTGGGCATACGATAAGGTTGTTAGTTATTTTTGTTAAGAAAGAAGTATAAACGAATTGTTTTTATTTTCAAGTAGGTTAACTTTGATATTTTTTATTTGTATGGCCTATTCTAAAAGGGAATAGACTTTTTGAAAAAAGGATAATATTAAAAGTTAGGTAAACTTAATTTATGGGAGGTTGCAAAAATGGAAAAGATTTTAATTTTAGGCTGTAAAATGGCTATGAATGATGTATGTATTGGTTGCTCAAGGTGTTTGGTTGCTTTTAATCGGAGAGAAGGAGAATTCGCTAGATATGGTAAAGATGCGGAAATTGTTGGGTTGTTAAATTGTGGAGGATGTCCTGGTTCAGTTATTGTTACTAGGTTGGTTCAATTGAAATTATGGAATATGCCATTAAAAGAACAAATAACTAAGATTCATATTGCATTTTGCATGAATAATTGTCCGTATAAAGATGAGTTAGTGAAAAAAATACAAGCTAAAGCTGGCATCGAGGTGGTAATGGGTACCCATCCTTACAAGCCAGAAAATATTTTTTCTAGTTAGGTTGACCTTATTTAGATTCGTATTAGAGGAGTAAAATGAACTAAAATTTTTAATCTACTGCAGGGCAAACACATTAAATTTTAGATAGGTTAAGTTGTATTTTTAAAATTTTTTATATTATTAGGAAGTGGTTCTTTAACAATTTTTTAGAGTGTTTGCCCTGATAATGTTTTGTTAAAATTAAATTTTTAACTGTGTGTTTTAGCTCAGAAAATGATTTTTATTTTAAGAAAGGACAAAAAGATTTTACTTGAGGTGTAAAAATATTGTTTTTATTTTTTTGATAAAGAATTAAAGGTGGAAGAATTTTTGTTCCAGGATTTCCGTTTTTGATGGCTTTTATGAGTACAATTTTAGCATTTTGATTGCTTCTGGGATGAATAAAAAGCATTTCTTTTATTACAAAATTATAGCAATTTAATGTGGTTATAAGGTAGGAAATATTTTCAGAAAGGTAAGATAAAACCAGCTCTCCTTTATTTTTAAGTAGTATTTTACATCCTTTTATAAAGTCTTTTAGAGAAGTTTCGTATTCAAACTTGGCTTTATTTTTAGCAGAAACTGGCGATAGTTTTCCTTTTCCGATAGGTCTATATGGTGGATTTAAGATAATTTGATCAAAAAAGTCATTCACTTTAAAAAGTTTTTTAGTGTCTTTTATGTTACCTATAATTATTTTATAATGGTCATTTAAGTTTAATAATGAGGCATTTTTATAAGCTAAGATACCCATAAAAATTTCTTTTTCTAATCCAAAAACTTTTAAATTTAAGTTAGGATTAAGTAATAAAGTTCCTAAACCTATCACTCCACATCCACATCCAAGATCTAAAATTTTCCATTTTTTTTTGGGTTTTGCAAAGCAACTCAAAAGAAGAGAATCAATAGCAAAACGAAATCCTTGTTGTGTTTTAGGTTGTTTTAAAATTTTTGGAAATTCTATTAAATCCATGAGTAAAATAATAATCCACTAGGTACTTTTGGGTAAAAATAAGTAGATTTTCTTGGCATAAGTTTATTGCTAAGTGCAATTGATTGAAATAGTTCTGGATCAACTTTTTTTACTAAAAAGGCTGTTTGGATTTTATTTTGAGATAATTTCTCTTCAATTTCCTCTAAAAAAGGTGTGTATTTTATATAATTACCTGTTTTTATTTTTTCTTCATTTAAATTAAGTTCTTTTTTTAAAATAAATTCATCTAAAAGATAAGTACTTAAATTATAAAAATAATTTGTTCTAGGTTTTTTGAATTTAAAGCCAAATTGATTTGTTTTTTGCTTTAAAATAAAGTCAAAATTGTTTGCAATAGGATTGCTACCTGTTTCTGTTAAGTCTTTAACTTCAAATAGTTCTTGAGCAGAATGAATGACTTTTTGAAAATTAAATTTTTCTTCCCAAGTTAACATCCTATGATAGGGAAGTATCTCAACGCCAGGAGAGGTAATATTACTTAAATAGATAAAGATATAATCCCATGGCCCTGGCTTGGCTTTTTTTTGTTTATAAGCCAGAGCTGTCTCATATCGATGATGTCCATCTGCTATAAAAAACTTTTGTTTTTGGAAAAAAAGTTTAATTTCTTGGTTATATTTTTTTGGTATTTTCCATAAGATATGTTCTATTTGTTCATTTTCTTTATAGGTTAATATAGGAGATATTTCCTCTATTGTTTCTCCTAAGTGTGTTAAAAAGAGAGTTTTATCTGCATAAACTCCAAAGATTGGACTGAGTTGAGAAGAGGTTTTTTCCATTAAATTTAGACGATCTTGCTTTGCTTTGGGATATGTTTTTTCATGAGGAAAAATATTTTTTTCTCCTAATGGAGATAGTTTTAATCCTCCAAATATTCCCCAACGTGTTAGCTTTTTTTGTCCTATTTTATAGTTTGTTTTCATTAAATAAAAACAAGGAGCAGGACTTTGAATAAGAATTTCATTTTGAATCCAGTTTAAAAGTAAGTTTTTAGCTTCTAAATAGCTTTGAGGAAGATCTAAGTGAACAAAATTATATGAGCTTTTTTGGGCAAATATTTCTTTTTGTTTTTGTCCATAGACATCATAAGGTGGTGTGATTATCGAATCTGGATTAAGCCCTTTTTCCCAGTTATAAGTAAAAAATTTTAAAGGAATAAATGTATCCATTTCTACCTCTTCCTAGATATATTTTGAATAAAAGTGGAGACAATTAATTTCGCAGAATTAGCTTTAAAAAAGTAGGATATAATTAAATAATTTATAGCAATCAAGGGAATTGTTGTTAGTGACCATAGACTAAACTTTCTTAACCAGTGTGCAATCAATAAAATAGTAAGACTTAGAAAAAAAGAGATAGATATTTCTTTTAAATCAAATGAGAAATTTAATTTTTGACGGAGTTTATAGATTAAAAAAACAATGTTTGCCCAAGAAGCAATAGATACAGCTAAGGCAAGGCCAATATGTTGAATGTATTGCATCAGTAAAAAACCTAAACTAATATTTAAAATTAGGCTTAAAAAAGCTGAATATACAGGGGTTTTAGTATCTTCAAAAGCATAAAAAGTTGAAACTAGGGTTTTAGTAAGAGAAAATGCTGGTAGTCCTACAGCATAGGCTATTAAAGCATAAGCTGTAGAAGTTACAGCCTGGTCAGTAAAAGATCCATGACCAAAGAGTAATTTTATTATAGGATTAGAAAATCCAATTAAACCTGCTACTGCAGGCAAAATAATAAATAAATTTAAATTAATAGCCAAAGAAAGCGATTTTTCAACTTCTCTCCATTTCTTTTGAGCTAACAAAAGACTAAAAGACGGTAAGGCAACTGTACCTATCGCAATTCCAAATATTCCTAAGGGAAATTGGACTAATCTATCAGCATAATAGAGATAAGAAATAGAACCTTGAGGCAGAAATGAGGCCAATAGAGTAGTTAAAAGAATGTTGATTTGATATATTGCGGCTCCAAAAATAGTGGGAAGAATAAGAAAAAATATTTTCTTTAATTCTTCAGAAAACAGATTGATAGGTCCTTTAAGTGAAAATCCATGTTTTTTAAGAATAGGAAATTGGCTAAGAGCTTGCAGTACTCCCGCAAAAAATACGCCTATAGCTAAAGAATAACTTATGGGAAATTTAAAAGAATAGCCAATAAGAGCAGCTCCAATTAAAGTAATGTTCAATACACAAGGAGCTAAGGCTGGGAAAAAAAAGTGTTCAAAAGAGTTTAGTATCCCCATATAAAGGGCCACTGAAGAAATAAAAATAATATAGGGTAAGCAGATTCTAGTAAGATTTACGGTTAAATTAAAAATTTCTGGTTTATCTTTAAACCCAGGAGCAATGACTCCTACGAGAGGAGATGCCCATATAATGCCAATTGTTACAATAAAACCTAAAATAATAAGAAGCCAGAGTTGAAGAGAGCGAGCAACTAAAAAGGCTTTTTCCTTACCATATTTAGAGTTAGTTTTGGTAAAGACAGGAATAAAGGCCATACTAAGAGAGCCTTCAGCAAATAACCTTCTCAATAAATTAGGTATTCTAAAGGCAACAAAGAAAGCATCTGCTTCAGGCCCAGCTCCTAAAATTATAGCAAGACATAAATCTCTAAGAAAGCCTAAAATACGGCTCAATAAGGTTATAGAAGCTACAATAAAAGTATTTTTAGCTAGAGATACGTTATGTTTCTTTTGAATATTCACAAGGATATTACCTGGTTTTTGCGTTGGTGTAGATAGTTGAAGGACATAAATCAAGTTTTTTAAAAAGCATGTAAAATCAACACATTATAAAAAGTTTATTTGAAATATTTGCTAAGAGTTTTTTCTATCAATTTTTGAGTAAATACATCCCTAAATATTATAGGTCGTAAGGGATTTTGTTTAGGGAAAAAAGCCACCAATGGAATGCTTTGGCTATTTAGAGCATTTAAAAGCTGCTTTCCTTCAATGTTATTAGTAGTTAAATCCACCTTAATTGTGATAATATCATATTGTTTATGTAATTTTCTTATAAATTTTTTTGTTAGAACAGTTTTTTCTAATACCTTACATGTTGGACACCAGTTTGCTGTAAAATCTACTAATATATGTTTTTTACCGATGATATTTAGAAAGGTATTAGTTTTGTAAGTTGTCCAAATATTATCATTTTTATTTATGTTAGATATCCATAATATAGATGTCATCAAATAAATTACAAATAATATTTTATATAAAAATTTGATAATATGGTTACTATTATTAATTAAGAAATTTTTGTATATCCATAAAAGAAATGATATAGTTAATAAAACTATCAATGTTTTAAATAAAAATAATGATGGAAGTAGATATAGTAAATATATACAAGTAGCTAGAAGTAAAAATCCAATTATTTTTTCTAACAAAAGATTCCATTTTCCAGTTTTTGGAAAAAAGATGATAAGGTTAGGATAAAAAGTTATAATAATATATGGGAAAGACAAACCAATTCCTATGCTTATAAAGACAATAAACGTTATTAAAGGAGAATTGTTAAGTGTCCAAGCTAATACCCCGCCAAGTAGAGGGCCACTGCATGGCGTTGCTAAAAGGGTTATAAAAAGTCCTGTTAAGAAAGCTTCTGTTTTTAAGTGTGGGCTTGGTTTGCTAAGATTTAGCATAGGTAGCTGACATAATTCAAACATCGAAAGAGCTAAAATAAAGATAAAAAATAAGATTCCCAGTATAAACTTAGGAGTTTGAAAAATTTCTCCCCACGAGACTTTGGTCCAAGCCAAGAATAGGGCTAATATAGAAAAATAGGTTAAGATACCTAAAATAAAAAAGAAGTTATGGGTTTTAAATATTTTTATTTGTTTTTGTTGAGTTAAAATGCTTTGAAAAGCTCTTAATTTGAGACCTATTACAGGTAGTATACAAGGCATTAGGTTTAAAATAAGTCCTGCTAAAAAACCAAATAGAATTGCTTGAGTTAGGCTTTTGGTTTCTAAGTGAGGAAAAATAGGTTGAGGAGAAAATTTAGGAAGTTGCTTATAAACTTGGAGAGAAGGTTGTGCTTTGAAGAACATCTTGGGCTTAGACCTAGAGAGAATACTTTGAAGAGAGGAAGGAATCTTTTTTTTAGGATATTTTAAAGTAAATTCAATATTTTGTTCTAGGGGAAAGCATTTGGTTGCAGAGCATAATAGTAATTTTAGATGGAGGTATAGTTTTTTTGATAAAAGAGAAGAAGGTATTATAATAAAAAAAGGAGTTGCATTTTTGTACACCGCAATTGATTCACGAGGATCTATAGGATTAGGAATATAGGAGGCAGGTGGATAGTAAACAGGTAGTTGTATATTATCTATATAAGCAGTTATACGCGTAGACTGCTGATGATCCCCTTTACTAGGGGCATAAAAATGCCAGTTTTTTTTAGGCGTTATCCAAAAAACAAAAATGTTGTTTTTGGATTGTGTTGAAAAATAAATAGATGATTTAAATTTATAAGGTTTAAGTTTTTGAGGAAAAATATTTTGAACCTGTAAGAAAAAAATTAAAAAAAGAATACATAGACTTAAAATTTTTTTATTTTTATTAAGATTGGAGTATTTAGATAGTTGCATAAGATTTTTGTTAGTTTTGATTTTTTAAATAATATCCTAACGATAAATATCTTTTAATCCTTTTGCATTTCTATTTTATATTAAAAATTTATTTTTTGGTTGACAATAGTTTTTATAAGCTATAAAAAACTTAGCTCGTTGGTTGGGCTACTAGCTCAATTGGTAGAGCAGCGGACTCTTAATCCGTTGGTTCAAGGTTCGAGTCCTTGGTAGCCCACCATTTTTTATCCCCTCTTTTAATTTCTTTTTTCTCCTTGCACCTTAAGATAGTGTTCCTGAGTATTTAAATTAGCTTTTCTATTAACTCGATTCTTTTAAGATGTCTTTCCCCAGCAAATTTAGTTTTTATAAAAGCAGAGGCAATGTGTTTAGCTAGATCTACGCCTACAACTCTTTCTCCTAAGCAAAGAACATTAGCATCATTATGTTCTCTTGCTTTAATGGCCATATATTCATTAATACATAGAGCTGCGCGAATCCCTTTGAACCTATTGGCTGTGATACTCATTCCAATACCTGTTCCACAGATCAGTATTCCTAGTGTTTGGTGTTCTAGCACTTTTACACATAGGTTTCTGGCATATACAGGATAGTCACAGCTGCTTGTTTCTTTTGTCCCAACATCAAGTATTTCAAATTCTGGATGAAAGAAGTCCATTAGGGTTCTTTTTAGGTTTATTCCAGCATGGTCTGATCCAAAGACAAGAATTTTTTTGTTTTCCATGGTATTCTCCTTTCCTTATTTAGAATTTGAATCTATAAAATAACTTATTTTTGTTTTTCTGGCAGTTAAAAGATGGCTAATGTGCGCTTCATGTTCTTTTTTTAAAAATTCTATTTCTTTTTTTAAAAATTTTATTTGTTCAAGATGTAGGGTTATAATTGGGTTATTTAAGGTGTTAAGCTCACTTATCTCTTTACCCAAGAGAGTATATTCTATGTTTAGCCTTTTTTGTAGCTGTGTTAGTTCGATTTTTTTTAACCATTTTAGGATACTTAAAGCAATTTCACTAAAGCAAATACGCACGCCTACATAATAAATTATGAATAAATTTTTTACTTTTTTTAACATATTAACCTCAGTTTACGACTTGATAAACTTGTACTTCTTTTGGAAGAGTTAGTTCAATTTTGTCAAGTTTGAATGTAGGTTTTATTTTTTTTTGATATATTTTAAGAAAAAAGTCTTTAGGACCATATATATATATTTTACTTGGTAAATAGAAAGAACTTATTTTTTTGTATTTTAAAAAATTAATCTTATAATTTTGTAAAACCAACTCTTTTATTGTGCCGTTGTGATTTATAGTTAGAGAGTTGATATTATTGTCGTTAAAAATATACTTAATTGTGTTATTTTCAATTAATATTGACCTTGGTTTTGTAATGATACTTATTTTTCCTAATAATAACTCAACAGTTTTGTTTAAATTAAAGGGCAGTGGATATCCAAGTTTTATTAGTTCTAAATTAGGATTGTTAGAAGTATAAGCTATTTTCTCATAAGGAAAGAATACTAAAAAATTATGAGGAGTAACTTGCCACATAGAAAGAGTTTGCCCTAATGAAGATGATATATCAAAACGAATAATTTTATTGAACTTCCCAAAGCAAGTATATATAAGACGATGTTTTTTATTTTTATCGCGTATATGTACAGCTCCTTTTAAAAGAAACGAATTAATAGTGTTAAGCTGTTTTTGATGAGATATAAAATTTTCCCATACGCTTAACGTAGAAATTTTTCTTACTTTTTTAACCGTACAAGAAAAAGATAATAAAAAGCAGGTAAACAGAATTATTAAAAATTTTATCTTCACAGATTTATTTTATTTTAATTGTTTTAATTTTTGTTTAAGTTTTAGATTATTTGGTTTTAATTTTAAGGCCTTAACGTATCCTTGTTTGGCTTTGTTAAATAGCCTTAGATTAAAGGCTATATCCCCATAATGTTCCCAAATGGTAGGATCATCTTTTACTTTGTCTACCGCTTGTTGGATTATTTTCCATGCTTTTTGATATTTTTGTTGTTTAAAATAAACCCATGCTAAGGAGTCAAGATAATATCCATTTTCAGGATCAAGTTTTAGAGCTTCTTCTATTAAGACTTTTGCTCTATCCAAGTCTTTACCTTCTTCTGCTAAAATATAGCCTACAAAATTTAGAGCTGGATCATAATCTGGATAAAGAGAGATTACCTTCTGCATTAACCTAAGAGCTTGCTCCCGTTTTTTTAAGTGTTCTAGAATTAAAGCCTTGCGATATAGTAATTCTTTTTCTTTAGGCCATATCTGAAGATATTTGTTGATTTTTTTTAAGGCTGTTTTATATTGGTTGGTTTGTTCAAAAAGATTTATTTCAAGAATAACAAACTCTTTGTCTTTAGGGAAAAAAGATAAAGCTTTAGAGAGAATTTCTTTAGCTTTTTTAATTTTATTACTATCTAGTAGCATTTGGATTTTAAATTTCAGAGCTCTATTATAATATTTACTTTTTTTATCTATTTTGTTTAGCCAATAAATGCTTTTATCTATATTTTTATCTTTTTCATAGTATAATAAAGCATAGAAAAAGTATATCCTATCTGAATATCCATTTTGTTTTACAATATCATCCAATAATTTATTTGCTATGTTGTAATATTTATAATCTATGAAATCTAAAACAGCATTTAATTTATTATCTAAAGATAAATTATATTTTTTGATGAAGTTAAGTGCTCTTTTAGAATTGTTTAACTTTAGATTTAACTTTATAAGTCTTAAAATTAATTGTTCATTATTGTTTTCTTCTTGAAGAAGTTTTGAGTATACTTCTTCTGCTTCTGCATATCTTTTTGTACTTTCATAAATATAAGCTAACTCTGCCCATGCTTGAAAAAAGTTTTCATCCTTTTTTAAGGCTTTTTTTAGATAATTTTCAGCTTTTAAAGCCATTCCTAGTTCAAAGTTAGCTCGTCCTAAATAATAGAGAGTTATTTTAGTGTGTTGAGAAGCAGGAAGTTTTTGAAGTAAATCTATTACCTTGGTATAGTTTTCTGTTTCTATATAAATAGCAGCAATTTCAGGATAAATAGAATAGTCTTTGGGGCAGAGTTGCAAATAAGTTTCAAGAGTGGTCTGGGCTGATTGAAAACGTTTTTCTGCTAAATATGATTTAGCAAGAGAGAGGTAAAGATTCTTTTCTTTTGGCCATTTTTGAATCCCTTGTTTTAAGATGTTGCGGGCTTTTTCAAATTTTAAATTTCTCCAATAAAAGTTGGCTACTTCTAAGTAAACATAGGGACATGGTGCAAGAGATAGTAATTTATCAGCTTGTTTTTTTGCTTCTTCAAATAAACCTTTTTCCTCTAGCCTCCAAAATTTAAGAAATGTATATATTTTTTGCGCTTTTGGTGTTAGAGGTTGGGAAGAGGAGGTAGCTTTATTTACCTGTTTAGCACAGGAGAAACATAAGGATATAGTTAGAATAAAAAGTATTAATTTACGCATAATTCTCCAGTTGGTTGAGAGTTTGATACATATATTTCCCAATATTGAGACCACACTCAATTATTTCTGGACCAAAGTGCATGCCAGTATTGGTGCGAAAAGTAGTGTTTATTTTAGAAATAAAGTCTAATGCCTGAGGAAGTTTGTTTTTTAAGTCTAGTGGAGACCATTCTTTTGTAGTAGAGATTTCCCATAAAGTTGTTGTGAAGTTATCTGGCCCCCAGCGAAATTTATCTGCATCGTATAATACAGCACTAATTATTTCTTGATATTCATCCTTTGGTTGTTTTTGAGAAGAGAATGCCTCATGTTCTTGAATAGCAAAGGCAATACTTTGCTTTTCCACTGTATCCAAAGGATATTCTTCAAGTATTTTTAAACTTAGTTCTGCTCCTTTTTGAGCATGATTGGGTTCATATCTGCAAATATCATGGAGTAGGCCTGCTATTTGAGCTAAAAGAAACAGTCTTTTTACTGTTTTTTGAGGTAGTTTTTTACATTCTAGTAGGATGAGCGTGCTTGCATCAATAGCTACTTTTTTAGCATGGTCAATGCCATGACCTGTTTTGTCTAGCAAAAAAGGTAAAACATCTTCTCGCAATCTATATATTAAAGGATTATCAAAGAAAAATGCATGAGATTGTCTTTGCTCTTTTACAAAAAGAGTATAAAATTTAGGCATATTTTGGCTTGCTATTTTTTTAGCCTCTATTTTTAACTGTTCAAATATCTTATGCATCTAAAATCCAATCCTTAGAAAAGTCAGAAATTTCTTCTTTTAAGTGTTTTTTGATTTTTTGGAGTAATCTAGCTTCAATTTGGCGTACTCTTTCTCTAGTAATTCCGTATTTTTCTCCAATTTCTCTTAGGGTTAAAGGATTTTCTGCAAGTAGTCTTAATTCTAGAATGTCTTTTTCTTTTTCATTTAACTTAGGCAAGAGTGTTTTTAATTTTTCTTGAAGAATATTGGCGGTTTCTTCTTGAAAAAGTTTTTCTTCAATAGTTCCTTCTAATGCGGGAATGACATGCAGAGGAGTAAATTCTTCATCATCATTTAACGGCATATCCAGAGAGAGGTCTTGTTGTCCCATTCGTTTTCCCATTTCTATGACTTCTTTTTCTGAGACATTTAAGTTTGAAGAAATGGTTTCCGCGTCAGGCACAATACCCATTGCTTCTAGGCGTTGTTTTTCTTTGTTTAGGTTATAAAAGAGCTTTCTTTGGGCTTGGGTTGTTCCGATTTTTACCATCCGCCAGTTATCCATAATAAATTTCAAAATGTAGGCCTTTATCCAAAAGGATGCATAGTATGAGAATTTAATTCCTTTATCTGGATCAAATTTTTGGACTGCTTTCATAAGCCCAATATTGCCTTCTTGAATGAGGTCTAAGATATTTTGCATCCATCTTCTTTGAAAATCCATAGCAATTTTTACTACTAGACGAAGATTAGATGTAATAAGCTTAAAGGCAGCTTCTTGGTCATTTTTTTCATGATATCTTTTGGCTAGTTCTATTTCTTCTTCTGGAGAGAGTATAGGAAAATTATTAATTTCTTTTAAATATAAGCTAAGGCTATCTTTTATTTGAGGATAGCCACCTTTGTTCGTTTTTAGTTTTAATGATTTTTCAGGAAGAGTTTGGGGTAATTTTTGGCGAGAAAAGTTCATAAAAAATTTATCCTAAGTTGTTTGTTAATAGGGAGAGTATATTTTTTATTTGTCCTTTGCAAGGTTTTACACTATGAAAACCCAAATACATGTTGGTTTAATATAATAAACTAAGATTTATTGTTGTTAAAACAAAAATGGGATTTGTCTAGGCTTAATGTAAGAAAGTTAAGTATTTTTAAATAGGTAAGATTTATGAAGTTTAGAGAAATTTTAAATTCAGATGAGTTTATTCTTTTTGATGGCGGGATGGGTACTCTTTTACAGGGTCAAGGACTTCCTCCGGGAGAAATGCCAGAAATTTTTGCTCTTTGTAAACCAGAAGTCATTGTAAATGCTCATTTAGCTTATGTTCAAGCAGGCTCAAAGGTGATTACTACTAATACCTTTGGAGCTAATAGATTTAAACTTCCCTCTAAGTACAATGTGTTTGAAGTAAATAAAAAAATGGCATTGTTAGCTAAAAAGGCAGTTCAAGGGAAAGCTTTAGTTGCAGGAAGTGTAGGGCCTACAGGGAAAATGCTTAGACCTCTAGGAGATGTGGACTTTGAAGAATTAGTCGATGCTTTTGAAGAACAAATAAGAGGGCTTGTCGCAGGTGGAGTAGATTTGATTTTAGGAGAAACTCATTTTGATTTAGCTGAGGCTAGGGCTGTAGTTGTGGCTGCAAGACGGGTTGATGCTTCTTTTCCTATTGGTATTTCTATGACCTTTGAGGGAAATACTTCTCTTACAGGCACAACACCTACTGGTTTTGTCTTAACAATGTTGAACATGAATGTCGATTTTATTGCTATTAATTGTAGCCTTGGGCCTAAGGAACTGCTCCCTATTGTTCAGGAAATGTTAGAAGTATCTTCTACGCCTATTTTAGTGGAACCAAATGCAGGATTACCTGTTTTGGAGGATGGGAAAACTGTTTTTAAACTGGAACCAGAGCCTTTTGCCTTTCAAATGCTTGAATTTGCTAAAATGGGGGTGAAATGTCTTGGTGGATGCTGTGGGACGACTCCTCAACATATTGCCTCTTTAAGAGAATTACTGAGTTCTCTTAAATTTCAAAAGAATTCTGCGCATACTTCGTTTGCTCTTACTTCAAGGTCAAAATATGTATTTTTTGGTTTTGAACATAAACCAGTGTTGATTGGAGAAAGAATAAATCCTACAGGCAAGAAAATTCTTACAGAGGAGTTGCAAAGCGGGAACTTGCACTATGCTCTTGAACTTGGAGAAGAGCAGTTAGAGGCAGGAGCTAAGGTATTAGATGTAAATGTTGGTGCTCCCTTAGTTAAAGAAGATAAAATATTACCAAGGTTAGGTTTTGAACTTGTTAAACGATTTGATCCTATTCTTTGTTTTGATTCAACAAATTTTTTGGCTATTGAGAAAAGTTTACAGATTTACCCTGGTTCTCCATTGATAAATTCTATTAGTGGAGAAAAAGGAAGACTAGAAAAACTTGGGCCTTTATGTAGAGATTATGGAGCCCCTTTTATTTTGTTGCCTTTAGAGGGGAAAAAACTCCCTGTTACTTCTAAAGAACGTATAGCTATAATAGAAAAGATGATAAAGAAATGCCTAGATTTAGGTATTTCTAAACGTCTTATTTTGATAGATGCCTTGGCTTTAACTGTATCTTCTAAACCAGAAGCAGCAAAAGCCTGCTTAGAGGTAATAAAGTACTGTACTAGACAAGGATTCCCAACAACTTTAGGCCTTTCTAATATCTCTTTTGGTCTGCCTGCCAGGGAATTAATAAATTCAACATTTTTGGCTATGGCTATCGCAAATGGTCTTAGTAGCTGTATTGTTAATCCTAATTCGTCTAAGATTTTAGAGATATTTTATACTACTAATCTATTGTTAAATAAAGATAAACAAGCCAAAGAGTTTGTAAATGTGTTTTCAAATTGGCAAGTTGGAGAGTCTAGAGTAGAAAAAAAAATTTCCAAACAAAGAATAATTTCAAATGCAAAAGATGCAGTTATTGCAGGAGATAAAGAGAAATTAATTGAGATTTTAAAAAGAGAAATAGAACATAAAAGTGGTTTTGCATTATTAAATGAGGAATTGATTCCTGGAATTACAGAAGTGGGAGAGAAATATGAGAAAAGAGAATATTTCCTTCCTCAACTTCTTTTAAGTGCAGAGGCTATGCAAGAAGGAGTGGCCTTTTTAGAACCTTGGTTAAAAAAAGAAAGTGGGAGAAGAGGGCCTAAAATCGTAATGGCTACAGTTGAAGGTGATATTCACGATATAGGTAAGAACATTGTGTGTTTAATGTTAAAAAATCATGGGTTTGAGGTTATTGATTTGGGGAAGGATGTGCCAGCCACTAAAATAGTAGAGGTTGCTAAAAGGGAGAAAGCAAAGATTATTGGGCTTTCTGCTCTTATGACTACCACTATGGTTAGAATGGAAGACACAATTAAGTTAGTTAAGGAACAGAATTTGGACTGTAAAGTTATTGTGGGAGGAGCTGTAGTAACTCAGGCATTTGCTAAAAAAATAGGTGCAGATGGTTACTCAGAGGATGCTGTAGCAGCAGTTAAATTAGTTAAAGAGCTTATTACTAATGCCAAGGAGGAAGCTTTTAATTGAGGAAGTTTGTTTTAGTTTAGGAGGATATATGAGAAGATTTTTTATATTTTGTGTGATAATAAGTTTTATCTTGAGTTCTAGTGTAACCCTTAAAGCTAAAGAGATTAAAATTGTGAAGTCAGGTGATGTGATTTCAATGATTGCCACAGCCAGAAGCCAACTTGTTTTAGTTAGTTTTTGGGCAAGTTGGTGTCCACCTTGCAGAATGGAAATACCAGGTTTAATAAAACTTAGAACAGTATATGACCAGGCAGAGCTTTCAATACTTGGAGTTTCTTTGGATGAAAGTCCAGCTATGTATTTGAACTTTATAAATAAAGTAAATTTTAATTATCCTGTTTTTTTAGGAAGAGGTGATGTCGTTCGTGTTTTCGAGGTTAGTGGTTTACCTAAATTAATAATTTATAATCAAAATGGACAAAAGCTTTATGTTCATGAGGGATATATTTCTTTTGATGAGTTAAATAGAAAAATAGGAGAGCTTTTACAGTGAATTCCCTTTATATTCGCAAAGCTAGGATAAAAGATGTTAAGGCAATTCATGGTTTGCTTATGGATTATGCTAATGAGGGTTTACTTTTGCCAAGATCCTATAGTGAGTTGTATTCTCAATTAAGAGATTATTTAGTTTTGGCAGAGAGAACCACAGAAGATATTTATGGATGTTGTGCTTTGACTATTGTTTGGGATAATTTGGCAGAGGTTAGGTCTTTGGCTGTGCGCAGAGATAAGCAAGGGTCTGGTTGGGGAAGAAAATTAGTTGAGATGTGTCTTAGTGAAGCAATTACTTTAGGTATTTATAAGGTTTTTGTGTTAACTTATCAAAAGAATTTTTTTGCTCACCTTGGTTTTAAGGTAGTGGATAAAAATGTTTTACCTCAAAAAGTATGGGCAGATTGTCTTAAATGCCCAAAGTTCCCAGAATGTGATGAAATTGCAATGTTAATAGAGATGTAATATTTTTTACATGGAGGAGACTATGAAGCTTATGCCTGTGTTTACTTCTGAAGCAATTTCTAAACGCGTAAAAGAATTAGGAGAACAAATTACTCAAGATTATAAAGAGAAGGATTTAATTGTTGTTTGTGTTTTAAAAGGAGCTTTTATGTTTTTTGCTGACTTAGTGAGGGAGATCAAGTTAGATTTAGAAGTAGATTTTGTTCGTCTTTCAAGTTATGCAAATAAGACTAGTAGTTCTGGAAAAGTGGTGTTTTCCAAAGATATAGAGATTTCAGTAGAAGGAAAACATTTACTTTTGGTAGAAGACATTGTTGATACAGGCCATTCCATGGCTTATTTAAAAAAAGTTTTGACAGCTCGGAAGGCAAAAAGTGTGAAAATTTGTGCCTTAATTGATAAAAGAGAACGTAGGGAAATAGATGTTCAGGTAGATTATGTGGGATTTTCGCTGGAAAAAGGATTTATTGTTGGTTATGGGCTTGATTATGCAGAACAATATAGAAATCTTTCTGGAGTGTTTGAACTTAAGTTTAATTAAAAGGGGGAAGTTAGATGATAGTTGAATGCCCCGAGTGTAAAGTTAAATATAATTTGCCAGATGATAAGGTAAAGGAAGGAGTAAAGTTAAAGTGTTCTAAATGTGGTCATATTTTTCCATATAAGCCAGATAAGCCTGATGAGCCTGTTGATGATAAACTAGAGCTTGATGAAATAGATGATACTGCTATCCCTGAAGAGGAATCAGTTTCTTCTGGTTTGACTGTCCAGTCTGATAAAAAATATAGAGTAAATATAGAGGAAGCCGAAGAGGTAAAAAAAGATAAGAAGATAAATAAGAAAAAAGTATTTATCATTGTTTTTCTTACTGTTGTTTTGATTTTGATAGGTATTGCTGGATACTTATTTTATCCTCAAATCAAGTCATGGATTTTTCCTACTTCAGGAAAAGTAGAAAGTAAGCTCAATAAGAAGCAATTAGAAGAAAAGGTTAAAAATATTGCTTTAGAAAATGTAAAACAATATTTTGTAAAAAATGAAAAGATTGGAGAGTTATTTGTTATAGAGGGAGAGGCAGTTAATAATTTTAATCAAACAAAAGAATTAATAAAAATTAGAGCAACTATTAGTGATGATAAAGGGAATATAATAGAAAAAAAAGAATTTTTAGCTGGCAATAGTGCTTCTTTGTTTCAATTACAAATGATGAGTAAAGATGAATTAGAAGGAGTTTTAAACTCAAAAATTGGCATCTTGACTAATAATACCTTTGTTAAACCAGGTGGAAGAGTTCCGTTTATGGTTGTTTTTTATAATCCTCCTGAAAATGTACAAGAATTTGGTTTAGAAGTTATAGATGTAAAAAATCCACCTAAAAAGAAATAGCCTTGGCAAAAGAAAAAAAGCAATATATTTGCAAAAAATGTGGTAGTAAGTTTTTAACCTGGTATGGACAATGTCCTAATTGTGGGGAGTGGAATTCTCTTCAACAAATCTTTTTTTCTAAAAAACATTCTTCTATTCAGAGTAATCGTTTAAATGATTTAAAAATTTCTACTCCTATTTGTTCTCTTGATAAAAATTTACCTCAAGAGGAAGTATATTTTTCTACAAAAATAAAAGAGATAGATACCTTTTTAGGAAAAGGTCTGGTAAGAGGAGGAGTGTATTTATTAGGAGGAGAGCCTGGAATTGGCAAGTCTACTTGGCTTTTACAACTTGCAGGTTTTTTAGCTAGAAAAGGGTTAAAAACAATTTATATAAGTGGCGAAGAATCTTTGGCTCAGGTTAAAAGTAGAGCTAATCGCTTAGGCATTGAATCAGAAAATTTATATTTTTTTTATAGTCTTAGTTTAGAAGAAATAATGTCTATTTTAAAACAAGGCTATGATTTTGCTGTAGTTGATTCTGTTCAAACTATTACTAGTTCTAATTTAGAATCTGTTGCAGGTAGTCCTTCTCAAGTTAGGGAAGTGACATTAGAATTGATTTCTTTAGCAAAATCTAGTGCTTTATGTTTATTTTTAGTAGGCCATGTAACTAAAGACGGTACTATTGCTGGACCTAAGCTTTTAGAACATATGGTTGATTGTGTATTGTACCTAGAGGGAGATAGAGAGCATCTTTTTAGAATTTTAAGAGTAGTGAAAAATAGATATGGGCCTGCTGATGAAGTGCTTATTTTAGAAATGAAAACAAATGGGTTAGAAGTTGTTAAAGATCCAGCAACATTTTTTCTCCAAGATGGAGAGAAATCATTTAGTGGCCAGGCCCTTACCCTTACCTTAGAAGGTCAAAAGGTTTTAGCAGTAGAAGTACAGGCTCTTGTTAATAATTCTTTTTTAGCTATGCCTCGCAGGGTCTCTCAGGGAATAGACCAAAACCGTTTAAACTTACTTCTGGCTGTAATAGAGAAAAAAATTAGGATAAACCTTAAAGATAAAGATGTATATGTTAAGATTGGTGGAGGATTGCAAATAAAGGAACCTGGCCTGGATTTGGCTTTATGCGCAGCAGTGCTTTCTTCTTTTTATGATACTTCTCTTCCCAAAGGGAGTGTATTTTGGGGAGAGATAGATTTAAATGGTCAAATTAGAAATGTTTTAGGACATGATCTTAGAATGCGCCAGGCTAAACGACTTGGATATGCCCCTATTTTTGCCCCTAGTAAGGCTTTAAAGTCTTTGGAAGATATGCATAAAATATTATTTGCTTAATAGAAATTTAAGATAAGAGGTAACAGATGAAAGACCTTAAGCTTCGGATTATTTTAATTACAGCGGCCTCTGCTATTTTCCTTATTTTTCATTTAATTGCTTATATCTATAATATGAATGTGTTTAAAGAAGAATTAAATTCTTTAGAACGGGCTCATGATTTTATGGAAGATGTTCTTGAACTTAGAAGATATGAAAAGAATTTTGCTTTTGGTATAGATGTAAATGATTTAAGTGAAGTTTTGCTTTATATTAGTAAAATAGAAAAAGATTCAAATGAATTTATGCTAAAACAGAAATTTCCAGAATGTAAAAAATGCATTGTTGATTTAAAAGAAAAACTTGCTGAATATAAAAAAATTATCACTGAAGTAAAGAATAAGAAAAAACCTAATGTGAATAAAATAAGAGAACTTGGTCACGAAATATTAACTATTGCAAAAAAAATACTTTCTGTAAATAAGGTATATGTCAATAAATCTTTAAATAGGCTGTTATTAATACCTTCTGTTTTGATGTTTTTATTTGGTACTTTATTAATAATTTTTTTAATTTTCATAACTTATACTTTATTAAAACAGATAAAATTTATTCAAGAAACAACCATTAGAATTGCTAATGGTGATTTTAGTTATATTCCTACAGTAAAAGATAGAGTGTCTTCATTTGCGCCAATTATAGAGGCTTTTAACTTGATGATAAAAGAGCTTGAAGCAAGAGAAAAAGATCTACTTCAGGCCAAAAAATTAGCATCAGTAGGTACATTGGTTTCTGGAGTGGCTCATGAATTAAATAACCCATTAAACAATATTTCTCTTACTGCTGAGATGCTTGTAGACGAATGGAAGGATTTGTCTGTAGAAGAACGAGAAGAAATGCTTTCAGATATAATAGAAGAGGCAAGACGAGCTAGTACGGTGGTAAAAAATTTGTTAGATTTTTCAAGAAGTAAGTTAAAAGATGCAGATGAAAGTTTAGACATTCAAGAGGTGGTTAAATCTTCTTTAAAATTGGTCAGAAATCAACTTATGATTTCTAATATTCAATTAATTACTGAATTCAAAAAGGATATTCCTAAGATAAAGGGTAATTATGATAATTTAAAACAAGTTTTTATAAATTTGTTTTTGAATGCAATTCAGGCAATGCCCGAGGGTGGTTATTTAAAGATTAGTACAAAGGAAACAGAATTAAATGGAAAGCGATATGTTGAAGTAGCTGTGGAAGATAGTGGAGTAGGTATGCCACCTGATGTTTTAGATAGAATATTTGATCCATTTTTTTCTACCAAACCAGTGGGTAAGGGTACTGGATTAGGGCTTTCTATTGTTTATGGAATAGTAAAAAAGCATGGCGGAAAGATAAGAGTAGAGACAGAAAAAAATAAAGGAACTACTTTTTTTGTCTATTTTCCTTGTGAAGAAGACGCGTAATTTAATGATGTTATGTGAGAAAGAGAGATTTTTATATGTTGCCTAAAATAGCTATTTTAGATGATGATAAAATTTTTTGTAAGCGGGTAACAAAAATTATTCAGAGTAAATTTTCAATTCAAACTGATGTTTTTTATAATGGTGCTGATTTTTTAGCTAAATTAGAAAAACGAGATTATGATTTATTGTTTTTAGATTTAGGGCTACCTGATATAAATGGTTTTAAAATTTTAGAATATCTTACTCGTCTTCAAAAATCTATAGAAATTGTTATTGTTACAGGAGATTCTACAATAGATAATGCTGTAAAAGCAATAAAACAAGGCGCGTGTGATTATTTAGTAAAACCTGTGTCTAAAAATAGATTAGAATTAACTGTGGGTTCTCTTTTAGAAAAAATAAAATTAAAACAGGAAAATGCTTTTTTAAAACAAATTGTTGCAAATAGATCTCAGAATAATTTTATTGCTACATGTCCTAAGATGGTTGAAATTTTAGATATGGTTAAAAAAATAGCACCTTTAAATTGTAATGTTTTGCTACAAGGTGAGACTGGCACTGGTAAAGAAATGATTGCTCATATGATTCATGAGTTGAGTACAAGGGAAAAAGGTCCTTTTGTCGCTATAAATTGTGGAGCGTTTACAGAAGATCTGATTGCCAATGAGCTTTTTGGACACGATAAAGAAGCATTTACAGGAGCAAGTTCTAGTAAGAAAGGATTATTAGAGGCTGCTCATAAAGGAACAGTTTTTTTAGATGAAATAGGGGATATGCCTCTTAAACTCCAAGTAAAGTTATTAAAAGTTATAGAAGAAAGAAGAATCTATAGATTAGGTTCTACCAAACCAATTGATTTAGATATCAGAATTATTGCTGCTACAAATAAAGACTTAAGAAAGTTAGTAGACGATAATAGATTTAGAGAGGATTTATTTTTTCGCCTAAATGTTGTTACCTTACATTTACCTAGACTTTCTGAAAGAAAGGAAGATTTAAAACCCCTTATTTTTCATTTTATTACTAAATACAATACAAAGTTTGGCAAGAATATAAAACGACTTTCAGAAGAAGCATATACAATCTTGCTCAATTACGATTTTCCTGGAAATGTTAGAGAACTGGAAAATATTATCCAACGTGCTGTGGCTCTTGCAGATGGAGATGAGATAAAAGCAAAACATTTACCCTCAGATTTAACTCTTGTTAATTTAGATAAAATAGATAGTGATGTGTTATTGTCTTTAGAAGAAGTTGAAAAAAAACATATTAAAAAGGTTCTTGAATTTACAGGATATGATAAAAAGACTGCTGCTGCAATTTTAGGATTACCTAAAACTACTTTATGGAGAAGAATAAAAAAATTTAATCTCAAATCTTCTTAAGTTAGATAAGCCTATCTGATTCTCTTTCTTTTGAATATAATATAGCTAATAGTTCTATTTTTATCTTTTAATTAAAAGAGTTTTTATCTTAAACCGCGTTTGCGGTTTCATTTTGAAATTAAGCCTTAGAAATGAAACAATCCTAAATTGTTATAGGGATTCATTGCCTTTTTTTCTTTTCTTATTCCCCTTTTTATTTTTTAGGGTTTCATTTTGAAATTTTCTTTATTTTTCTTTTTTAAAAAAGTGTAATTATTTTAATATGTTGTGTTTGGCACAATATATGCCATCGTAAGGTCCATGACAAAAATATTAATCCCTTTTTTAAATGGTAAGATTGATTTGTGGCTTATTTTTCATGGCATGCAGGTGGCAGAACGTACGCAAGGACAAATTTATTTTTTAGATATTGTTCCTAAAGAGAATATAAAGGTAGGTGTTTCTACCTATCAGGGAAAAATTAAAAAAATGTTAAATAAAAAAGTAAAGGAGGTGAGAAGTGTTTACTGTAAAAGTAGTGGTAATTTCAAAGAAGAGATTGTGAATTTTGTAAAGCAGAAATCTATAGATATTGTTATTTTAAGTTTTACTAATGAAGATAATACTGAAGTTGTAAAAATAGCAAAAGAATTGAGGTATAAATATGGATGTGAGTTAGAAATTGTAAAAAAATATGAAAGGAGAGAATAAAATATGTTACATATGTATTTGCCAATAGCAGGTAACAGCGTAAATATTTTAATAGTTTTTGGATTAGGAGGATTAGTAGGTTTACTTTCAGGAATTTTTGGAGTTGGTGGTGGTTTTTTAATGACACCTTTACTTATTATGTTTGGTATTCCTCCAACTGTTGCTGCAGCTTCAGATTCTAATCAGATTGTAGGTGCATCAACTTCTGGAACCATTGCACATTATAGGTTGGGTAATGTAGATGTTAAAATGGGTATGTTATTATTAATAGGAGGTGTTGTTGGTGGAGATATAGGGGTACATATTATTAAAGTCTTAAAAGCCCTTGGGAATGCAGATTTTTTAATCAATATTACTTATGTGATAATGCTCGGTGTTGTTGGTGGATATATGTTTGTAGAGAGTTTACAGTCTCTTAAAGGTGGGAGCAATTCTATTGCTACCTCTAAGGAACCAAAAGAATCTTTGTATGCCAAGTTAATGAAAACCTTGCCTTTTCAAACAAACTTTCAAAAATCTGGGATTAAAATGTCTGCTTTAATTCCTCTTGGATTAGGCGTGTTTGTAGGCATTTTGGCTGCTATTATGGGAGTTGGAGGAGGATTTATAATGGTTCCTGTAATGGTTTATTTGCTTAGAATGCCCATGCATGTAGTAGTTGGTACAAGTCTGTTTCAGATCCTTTTTACCTGTATTAATGTTACGGTTATGCAAGCATATTCTAACCATACTGTTGATTTTGTATTAGCTGTTTTACTTCTTTTAGGCTCTACTATTGGTGCTCAATTTGGGACTAGAATTAGCAAGAATTTAAAAGGCGATCAATTAAAGATAATTTTGGCTAGTATTGTTATTTTAGTAATGTTGAAGATGCTATATGGCCTTTTGAGTAGACCAGAAATTCTTTTAGCTTATGCAGGAGGACACTAGAAATGTTAAGATTTAGATTTAATATAATATTAGTTTTATCTCTTTTTATTTTTAATTTTTACTCTATTGCTGCACATGCTTTTTTGCATAATCCAAGAGAAATAAATATCAATACAACATTTAATGGAGCTAAGCTCTATGTTAGTGGAGAAGTAAATAGCAATAATAATGTAGTAGTAGAGGTGTTAGGAAGCGATAAGGAAGAAAAATTTAAACAAAAAGGTAAAGTATGGGGTATTTTTTGGATGACTGTTGGTCATTATGCCTTTAAGGGAGTTCCTTCCATTTACTTAATGTATTTGCCAAAATCTCTTTCCCATCTATCTCAAGAGAAGTTTGATGAATTAAATCTTGGTTATAAGGAAGTTTATTCTAGACTAGAGATTAATCCTATTCCAAAAGATAAAAAAAGTCTTTTTAATGAATTTTTAAAATTAAAACAAAGAGATAAATTATATGGTATATATCAAGATCAAGTGACTTATAGTAATATCACGGCTGAAAAGAAAAAATATCATGTTGAGGTTCATCTCCCTTCTCGTATTGTCCCTGGTGTTTACACTATTAAGGTTTATGAGGTGACCCCTGACTTAAAGATTGTAAAAACAGAGTCTGATAATTTTCAGATTAAATTAACAGGATTTCCCGCATTTATAAGTAATATGGCCTTTAATCATAGTTTAATCTATGGTATACTATCTGTAATAATAGCAATTTTTGCAGGTATTTTTATGGGATTTTTATTTAAAGATAAGGGAGGAGCTCATTAATTTTTAAAAAGTCTTTATTGAGTTTTAATTTTTGTTTTAAAAAATAGATTTTACATAATTTTCCGGGGGATTCATGTTTAAAAATATTTTGAGTTTTTTTTCTAAAAAAGGAGGGCCTAAGGGTCCTCCTTTAAGAAAGCTTTTTATTCACTTTCAACGTCTTATTCGAGCGAATAATAGAGCTTTGGAGATTATGTCAGAAATGGGAGAAGTCTTAAGTGGAGAGTATATTTTTGATAGTAAATTTATTTCTGATAGGACTTTGGAACTTTTAGATAATGTATATAAAATGATTTCAAACTTAGACTTTATTTCCCCTGGAAAATATAGAGAATTATTTGATAAATATGCTGAAATAAAGGATGGCTTGCAAGAAGAGTTAAAAGGAAATGTATATATTCCTGATTACAATTATACTATATTTTATGAGGATATAGAAGAAGGAATGGATGATGTTGTGGGAGGAAAAAATGCTTGTTTGGCACGAATTAAAAATGTTTTGGGTTTACCTACACCAGAAGGATTTGTGATTACTACTCAAGGATATAAGTTTTTTGTACATGCAAGTAAACGCTCTGAGAGAATACAAGAGATATTAGAATTATGGAGAAACAAAAAAATTGATCTTAATGATGCTTCAAAACTTTTACAAGAGGAAATTTTACAGGTTGAGCTTACTGATGATTTTGAAGCAGAAATAAAACAATCAATTCAAGAGTTAAAAAATAAACTAAATGT
Source organism: Desulfonauticus submarinus (assembly GCF_900104045.1). Taxonomy (NCBI): domain Bacteria; kingdom Pseudomonadati; phylum Thermodesulfobacteriota; class Desulfovibrionia; order Desulfovibrionales; family Desulfonauticaceae; genus Desulfonauticus; species Desulfonauticus submarinus. The sequence continues at coordinate 41,078 of NZ_FNIN01000003.1, read as the reverse complement.
AGATGAATTATATTTTGCAGTTCGCAGTAGTTGTATTGGAGAAGACAGCGAACATTCTTTTGCTGGTTTATATTCTAGTTTTTTAGGAGTAGATGAGAAAGGTTTGATAGAAGCTTATAAAAAAGTATTAGCTAGTACTTACTCTAGAAGAGCTATGGAATATAGACGAGATAAAGATTTTGGAGAAAGAGAGATTGCTATGGCAGTTGGATGTCAGGTGATGTTAAATCCTAAAGTGAGTGGAGTAGTTTATACTTTAGATGTCAGTGAGAATAAACTAGATAGGATGGTTATTGCAGCTATTTATGGCTTGGCAGTTGATATTGTAGGAGGAAGAAGAGAGGGAGACGTATTTTATGTCCAAAGAACTTTTCCTTATGATATTTTGGGGATGAATATAGGAATAAAACAACATACTACTATTTTTGATACTAATACAAAAAGATTAATAGAAAGCGAGGTAGAAGAAAAATATGTAGATAAAGCGTGTCTAGATGAAGATAAAATTAAGACACTTGCTTGTACTGCATGCAAACTTGAACGTTACTTTAAGCATCCGCAAGATATAGAATTTTGTTTTGATCAAAATGATAATCTTATTATTTTGCAATCTCGTCATTTAAATTTAGGGGATGTGGTATTACATTGTGATTTAAAAGAGAAACAAGATAACTTGGAAATAATTTTTGCTCAAAAAGGTAATATTGTTCAGCAAGGAATTTGTTTTGGGGAAGTCCTTAAAGTTTCTAAAGATTTAGATATAGATTCACAGGCACTACATGACAAAATTTTGGTAGCAGAATATCCTTCTCCTCGTTTGGCCAGATTTATAAAATATGTAAATGGAATTATTACTGATAGGGGATCTCCAGTAGGACATCTGGCTACAATTGCAAGAGAATTTAGAGTTCCTATGGTTGTAAATACAAAAATTGCTACTAAAGTCCTTCAAGATGGTGAAGAGATTACTTTAAATGCTACTGATAATATAGTTTATAAAGGTCTTTTGAAACATATGTGTTATTATGATTTTGTGGAAGATAAGTTTGAAGAAACTAGAGAATATAGAATTTTAAAGCGTATTTTTCAAAAAGTATCTCCCTTAAACTTGATAGAAGCAGGAGATAAAAATTTTAAGGCAGAAAATTGTAGAACTCTTCATGATATTATTCGTTTTATTCATGAAAAGGCTGTGCAAGAGTTAATAGAAAAAAATTATTATGCTAATGTAAACGGAGATAGCTCTGCTAAAAAATTAAAAACAGCAATTCCTTTGGACTTAATTATTATAGACCTTGATCAGGAATTCCCTCCAGACCTGAAAGAGGTTGATATAAAAGATGTATCTTCTTTGCCTTTGAAGACTTTTATAAAAGGAGCTTCTTATTCTAATATTTGGTCAAGAGAACCTATAGGTGTTGATTTTAGAGGATTTATGTCTAGTTTGAGTAGAACATTTTCTCCCCATTTAGCTGATCCTAAATTTGTAGGTCAAAATTTAGCTGTAGTATCAAAGGAGTATGCAAATATAAGTTTGCGGTTAGGTTATCATTTTACCATGTTGGATACGTTGGTTAGAGAGAATGCTTCTGATAATTATATTTATTTTCGATTTTTTGGAGGAGTTACAGAGAATGAAAGAAGAAGCAGAAGAGCAAGATTAATTGAAAAGATACTATTACAGAATGATTTTCTTACTACAGTAAAAGGTGATTTAGTAATAGGAAGGTTAAAAGGTATGATGAAAGAATATATTTTAAAGAAAATTTTTATTTTAGGTGTTTTAGTATCTTATACCAGACAATTAGATGTAAAATTAATAGATGAAAAGAAAATAGATTATTTTTTAGAAGATTTTAGTAGTATTATTAAAAATGTAGAGTAAAATATTTTTATATATTTATAGGAGGTTTTTTATTATGTCAAAAGATGAGATAAGTGTTTTAGTTTTAGATGATGAGCCTATTGTTACTAAGAGACTAAAACCTTCTTTAGAAAAGGCTGGGTATAAAGTAGAGACTTTTACAAGAAGTATTGATGCATTAGAGAGGTTTAGAAAACATCCTTTTGATATAGTCGTTACAGATTTAAAAATGGAAGGTATAGATGGAATAGAATTTTTAACAGAAGTTAAAGAACTAAATCCTAAAACAGAGGTTATTGTAATTACAGGATTTGCAACTATGGATACAGCTAAAGAGTCATTTAAACGAGGAGTTTTTGATTTTTTGGCTAAACCTTTTAGATTAAGTGAATTAAAAGAAGTCTTAAATAAAGCTGCAGAAAAAATAAAAACACAAAATTAAATCAGGATTTTAAAAAGAGGAGTAGCGTAAGATGAATGTATTAATATATTTAGATGATAATTTAGCTTCAAGTATAAGTTTGCGTTATATTTGTAAACATTCTCTTTTAGTTCCAATGTCTATCCAGCCTTTTCATGTAGAAGCAAAAGAACAAGATCATTATCCTGTGGGCGTAGGTTGGGTGAGGAAAACATGGGAAAGAACTATTCAAGATACAAGTAGAAGTATTATTGAAGGATTTATTAAGACAGAAATTAATAACTGCAGGGGATTATCTGCAGTGAAAGTAGTAGTTGGAAATGTTGAAACAGAGATTATTAAAGAGATTAAAAGAGGTATATATGATCTTTTTGCAATAGGAATGCTTGCTTCTTTTGGATTTCATAGTTTTTATGATTTTTTGAAAAGTGAATTAGTGCAAAATGTAATGGTTCCTGTGTTATTAGTGAAGAATATAACTCAATATAAAAATGTTTATTTTTTGATAGATAAATATTCTGATGTAGAGTTGCTTGTTTCTAATTATGCTAATTTATATAAACATCTTCCATATAAGCTTACTTTACTTTGTTATAAATATGGATGTTTTGAACAAAAAAATAATGATTTTCCGATTAATAAAGTAAAAGATATATTTAATGCTTATGGATTAGATTCACCAGATGTTTTAGAAGTAGAGGGTACAAGTCAAGATATTGGCCACATGCTTAGAGAAGGAGATATGGTTGTTTCTTTGATTGATAAAAAAGGACCCAAAACAGCTATTACAGATATTTTAGTTCATAGTCCCATATCTAGTCTTATTTTCTGGAAGTAATTAATTAAAAAAGGAGATGGAAGATGAATATTTTAGTAGTTATAGATAATTATCCCTATAGTTCCTATGTTATTCACGAGATTTCAAAAATAGCTTTGAATACGTGGTGTGATATTACTTTACTTGGTTTTCCAGAAAAAAGAGATGAATCTTTTGATATAAGAAATAGCTCTATAGTAAAGACAACAATTGATTACTTACAGACAATAATTTCTTATTATGATGGTAACTTTTGTCCATATAATTTACCAGAAAAAATAGAATTTAGCCCTAAAGACAAAAATTCTTTTATTTTTCAAAGCAAAAAGGGGAGAAAAAAATTAAAAGCAGTTATTTGTACTGGGGATTATATAGATGGAATTTTAAATCAGGTGAGAGAGGTTAAGCCGTCTTTATTAGTAATAGGATGTGACAAAAATACTAATTGTAAATGGCGAGGAAAAGATATTCCTGCGCTTATAGCAAATAAAGTTTCCTGTTCTGTTTTGATTGTAAAGGAAAATAAAACTCCAGAAGAAATTGTTTGCTGTTTAGATAATAGTCACATTACTCAGGAGTCTTTAGAATTAATAAACCAGCTTTCTACTTTATATAGAGCAGATATAAAGATTGTGGGTATAGCAGAGAACAATACCATGAAGGTTAAAGTGGAAAAAACAATGAAAGATCTTCTTATGTATTATTTAAAACAAGATATTTCTGTTTGGTTAGAAGTAGTGGACAAGAGTGTTTTACCTTCTTTTTTAAATCAAGTTGCTCAAAAAGATATTATAGCTTTATGGGTAGGCCAGCAATCATTTTTAAAGAAATTAATTCCCAATGATAGAATAAATAATCTGATTAATAATACCCCTTCTTCTATTTTGCTTTTACGGTAGTGTTTTATGAAGTTAGAAATAATAAAAAAGTATGAAAAAATAGGTATTACATTTATTATTTACTTTTTTTAATATTAATTTGTTTTTTTTTCTGTTTTAACCAAAGGTTTAAGCGAGTTTCCATGCCTTCTGATTTTGGAAAATAGAACTGTCTATTTTTTAATCCTTCGGGGAGGTAATCTTGAGCTACATATGAGCCAGGATAAGCATGAGGATATTTATATCCTTGGCCATATCCCCATTCTTTATGGAGGCGTGTAGATGGGTTTCTTAGGTGTAAGGGTACTGGTTTAGGTCCATTTAAACGAACTTCTTTTTGAGCTGAGAGATAGGCGGCATAGGTGGAATTGGATTTTGGGGCTAGAGCTAAATAAACTACAGTTTCTGCCAGAGGAATAAAACCTTCAGGCATACCTATAAGGTCAATAGCTTCGGCACAGGAAACTGCCAAAGGTAAAGCCATAGGATCTGCTAATCCAATATCTTCTGAGGCAGATAAAATGAGTCTTCTACAAATAAATCGAGGATCTTCTCCTCCTTCTAATAAGCAGGCTAAATAGTATAATGAAGCATCAGGATCGCTTCCTCTAATAGATTTAATTAGAGCAGAAATTAATTCATAATGACTATCTCCTTGTCTATCTCCTTTTATTACAATTTCAGGTAAAATAGTTTTTAGATTAGCAGGGGATAAATCATTTGGTTTTAGGTTAGAAAGATATTCTATTAAATTTAAGAGAGTTCTAGCATCTCCTCCGCTAAGGGAGATTAATATTTCTAAACTTTCTTTAGGTATGGAGATGTTTAGGTAGGAGACTGCTTTTTGGGCTAAAGAGAGTAATTCTTGATGAGTTAGGGAAGCTAATTTTAGTACATGGAGGCGAGATAATAGTTGTCTTGTAATGCTAAAAGATGGATTTTCTGTAGTAGTGGCAAGTAGAGTTATTTCTCCTGTTTCTAAAAGAGGTAAAAAAAAGTCTTGTTGAGCTTTTGAGAATCTATGAATTTCGTCTAGAATGAGGATGTCAATATTTTTAATTTTCTGTCTTAACCCAGATAGCCCAATTTCTGGGGCACTTACTCTAAGATATTTTTTATTCCAAGATTTTGCTAAAAGAATAGCAAGGGTAGATTTTCCACATCCAGGCGGTCCAAAAAAAAGTAAACTTTGGAGCCTTTTGGCCTGAATAATAGCTTTAATTCTATTTTTTAAATGACTTTGGCCTACAAATTCTTCTAAGGTGTTTGGTCTTAGCTTTTCAGCTAATGGAGTGTGTACACTCACTAAAAGCCCTCACTGGCTTCCTTTAAAGCTTTGGTTAATTTTTCTTGGTCAGATTTAAATAATTTATAGTTAAGAGAATCTTCTAGAGCCTGTCTACTTGCTTCAATGATGTTAAAAGAAACACCCACAGTAATCCACCTATGTTTAGGATCTCCAGATTCAATAAGAACTCTTACTTTTGAGGCTGTTCCTGCCAAATCTCGATTTAAAGAAGAAAATACTCTTACCTTGAAATCTATTAAGTGCATTTCTTTTAAACAAGGGTAAAATTTTTCTAAGGCTTTTCTAAGGGCATTATCTAAAGCATTTACAGGACCTTTGCCTGTTGCTGCAGTATGTTCTAACATGCCTCCTACTCTAACCATTACAGTGGCCTCAGATATAGGTTCTTCTTTTTTGCGTTTTGTCTCTAATACTCTATAATTTTCTAAAGTAAAATAAGTGCGAGCTCTTCCTAACACTCGATTTAATAATAGCTCAAAAGAAGCCTCTGCAGCTGTGTATTCATATCCTTGACTTTCAAGTTCTTTTAATTTGGCTAAAAGTTCTAAAACAAAAGGATCATTTTTATCCAGATGAAATCCGTATTGTCTAGCTTTAAAAAGAATATTGGATTGTCCTGCTAAATCAGAAAGTAGGATTCTTTGTTTATTGCCCACCAATTCAGGCTTTATATGCTCGTAAGTACGAGGATTTTTTCTGACAGCACTCACATGTACTCCGCCTTTATGAGCAAATGCAGATTTGCCTACAAATGGCTGTCTATGAAAAGATGGTAAGTTGGCAACTTCAGATACAAATAAAGAAGTTGAAGTGAGTAATCTTAAATTGTCTTCTGGTAAACAAGCATATCCTAATTTTAATTGAAGATTAGGTATAATAGAACATAAATTTGCATTGCCACAACGTTCTCCATATCCATTTATTGTGCCTTGAACTTGAATTGCCCCTTCTTCAACAGCAATGATACTGTTGGCAACAGCTAATTCAGAGTCATTATGGGCATGAATACCAAGGTTTGCATGAGGAAGTTCTTTTTTTACTTCTCGGATGATTTGTCTAATTTCGCTAGGAGTGGTCCCTCCATTAGTATCACAAAGTACTAAAACATCTGCTTTGCCTTCCAATGCTTTTTTCAGACAGGCTAGGGTGTATTCTTTATTTTCCTTAAAGCCATCAAAAAAATGTTCTGCATCAAAAAAAAGTTCTTTTACTTTTGGTCTCAAGAATAACAGACTATTTTTAATGAGTTCTAAATTTTTTTCTAGAGTGGTTTTTAAGGCTTCTTTAACATGTATATCCCATGTTTTGCCAAATATAGTAATTACATCTACTCCTGATGCAATGAGAGATTTTAAATTTGGATCATTGTCTGCATTTTTACTGACTGCATGAGTACTTCCAAAGGCAGTAATTTTGGCATTTTTTAGGGCATAATGATGAATTTCTTTAAAAAAACGTTCATCAGTGGGATTAGAAGCTGGCCAGCCTCCCTCAATATAGTGAACCCCAAGCTCATCTAATTTTTGAGCTACTCTGATCTTATCTTCTACAGAGAAGTTAACATCTTCTGCCTGTGTACCATCTCTTAGAGTGGTGTCATATATTTTAACTGTTTTCATTTTTCTTTTTTTATTTGTCTTTAATTATTCTTCTTTTTCTAATCCAAAAGCCTCATGTAAAGTTCTTACAGCTAATTCTGTATATTTTTCTTCAATTAAACAACTAATTTTAATCTCAGATGTACTGATAATCATAATGTTTATATTTTCATTTTTAAGAGCAGAAAAAGCTATGGCTGCTACTCCAGCATGGTTTCTCATGCCAACGCCGATTACAGAGACCTTTGATACATTGGTGTCTGTTAGAATCTCTTTAGCTCCTAATTTATCTTTTATTTTTTCAAGAATTTTAACAGTTTCTTCAACATTTCCTCTTGGAACAGTAAATGTCATGTCTGTAGAGCCATTTCTACTTGGATTTTGGACAATCATATCTACTACTATTCCTGCAGCAGCAATTGGCTCAAATATATTTGCCGCCACACCTGGTCGATCATAAACATCTACTAACGTTACTCTGGCTTGGTCTTTATCATAGGCAATACCAGAGACCATAGCAGCTTCCATATTTGGATCCTCCTTAGTTACTAATGTGCCAGGGCCATCTTTAAAAGTAGAGCGGACTAGAATAGGCACATTATATTTTTTTGCAAACTCTACAGAGCGAATTTGAAGCACCTTGGCTCCCATACTCGCCATTTCAAGCATTTCATCATAAGCAATTTTGTCAATTCTGCGAGCAGAAGAACAAATGTTTGGATCTGTTGTATACACGCCATCCACATCTGTGTAGATTTCACACACTTTTGCCTTTAAAGCAGCTGCTAAAGCTACAGCGCTTGTATCAGATCCGCCTCTTCCTAAAGTAGTTATTCTGTTCTCACAGTCACATCCTTGAAACCCAGCTACTACTAATACATCATAATTTTTGAAGTAATTTCTTAATTTTTCTTCATCAATATCTAAGATTCTTGCTCTTCCAAAATCCCTATCAGTACGAATAGGAATTTGATATCCTAGTAATGAGCGTGCTTTAATCCCTGCATCTTTTAATAACATGGTAAAAAGAGCTATAGAAACTTGTTCCCCTGTAGATACAAGTACATCCATTTCAGCTGGGTCAGGATATTTTGACCATTTTTTAGCCATTTCTATAAGACGATTTGTCTCTCCGGCCATGGCAGACAATACAATGGCTACTTTTTTCCCTTCTTTTAAAGGTTTTAAAACCTTTTCTTTAACTTTTTGCATGCACTCTAGGTTGGCTACAGAAGTTCCTCCAAATTTTTGAACTATAATTTCCATTAGTTTTTTACCTCTTCCCTAAACATTGAGTTGAGAAAGTATTTTACGTCCACTTCCTTTGGCCGTAAAGCTAAAAGTGCGTAAATTTTTTTCTATTTGAATAGAGATTTTTAGATAGTCTTCTAATTGAATAGATTTAGGTAAAAAATTACTCCATTCAATCAATTTAATTTTAAATGGATCAAAAATAATTTCCTCCAAAAAATCATCCCATCCCAGCGATGAAAGACGATATAGATCTAGATGAGCTATTTCTGGAATAGTGGGATAGAGATTTAAAATATTAAAACTAGGGCTGCCGACCTCTGCCAATTCTCCTTGAGGGAAATTTTCTACAAAAAAACGTACAAAGGTTGTTTTTCCAGCCCCTAAGGTTCCTTCTAAGAGAATAATAGGCCATTTATTTGTTAAAGAAAATATATTTCCTAAAAGGTGAGCAAGTTTTTGTGTTTTGTTTAGATTAAGATTGTTTATTTTCATATTTTTATAATTAATTACTTTGCTTAATTACTTTGGCCAATACAAGAGGAAGAGAATTGGCAATATCTTGCGCTAAATTGCCGCGATATGGATACTTTTCTCCTAAATATTGTCCTGTTAGACCATGCATATACACACCTAAACAGGCAGCATTTAAAGGAGAATAACCTTGTGCCAAAAGAGAGCCTAAAATACCTGCTAAAATATCGCCAGAGCCTCCTAAAGCTAAGTTAGGAGTAGCAAAAGGGGAAATATAAAGTGGTTTTCCTGGCACAGCTACAATGGTTGCTGCGCCTTTTAGGATAAGATTAACTTTATACTTATTTACAAATTCATAAGCATATTTTGCGCGTTGTTGATTGATATCTTCTGCTTTATTTCCAAAGAATCTAGCCATTTCTCCAGGATGGGGGGTAAAAATGACTTCATTTTTGTTTTTTATCATATCAAATAATTCAGGATAAGATGCGAAAAAATATAGCGAATCAGCATCAAATACAGTAAGAGGGTAGTTTTCTAAGCAAAGATATGATTTTAATAATTCAAGACAAGATTTATTTCTTCCCAGCCCTGGTCCAAATACAACAGCTTTAAACTTAAAGAGATTTTCTTTAATAATTTCTAATGTTTCCGGTCCAAGATAAGAGTCTGAATTGTTAACAAATAAAGTCATTATTTCTGGGAAACATCCTTTTACTTCAGTCTTTAAAGATTGAGGACATGCTACTGTAACCAGTCCAGCCCCACTTCTTAAGGCTCCTAGGGCAGCTAGCTGAGGGGCTCCGCAAAGTCCTGGAGATCCGCCTATTATTAAGACATGTCCTGCTTTACCTTTATGTAAAGTACTTGGAGGAAGGGAAAGTAAATTTAAGATTTTATGGGTTAGTGCATAATGGGTGCACGGATTTTCTATTTTTATTTTTTTGGGTATACCGATTTTTCCTATTTTTAATGTTCCTACATAGGGTTTGGCTGGTGGTAAAAAAAGACCCAATTTTGCTTCTTCAAATGTGATTGTTACATCAGCTTTTACAGCTAAAGGAGAAGGATTTCCTGTTTCCCCATTTAGTCCAGAAGGAATATCTAAGGATAAGACAAAAGCCTTTTCTCCAATTTTGTTGATTTTTTTTATCCATTTTTCATATTCAGATCTTAAATGTCCTTTAAAGCCAGTGCCTAATAACCCATCTACTACAATATCTACCTGAGGTAAGAAATCCATATTATATTCAGGTAAGTGCATTAATGGAATATCCATTTTTTTGGCTAGTTTTAGGTGGTATCCTGCAGTAGTCCCTCGATATTCTTTTTGTCTTTTGGAGTGTAAAATCATGACTTTTACTTCATGGTTGACCAAATGTCTGGCCAAAGCAAAACCATCACCACCATTATTCCCAGAGCCTGCAAAGATAAGAGCAGTTTTTCCTTTTAAGGAAGGGAATTGTTCTCTTAAAATATAAAGAGCTTCTTGACTGGCATTTTCCATTAAGATTTCTGGTAAGATGTTGAAATCTTCTATTGCCATCTTATCCCACATTGCCATTTCTTTGGGGGTAGGTAATGGTTGAAACATATAAATAACCTCTCTTTTTTAGCGACTATTATTATTCGCTTTTGGACATCTCATTTCTAAATATTTAATTTTCAATAATTACTACTGCTGATGCTATTAATTTGGTATGAGTAATAGAAACATGAATGAATTTGCCTCCCATATTTTTAAAGGCCTCAAGGGCCTTGTTTTTTAAAATTATATTTGGCTTACCATCAGAGGAATTTACTACTTCAATATCTTGAAAGCCTATTCCTGCTCTAAATCCTGTTCCAATAGCTTTTACTACAGCTTCTTTAACAGCAAATCTTGATGCTAAATATAGAACCTCTGGTTTGCTTATTTTTTCTTTTTCTTTTGGAGTTAATATTTTTTTGATAAAGTGAGCTTTATAACGAGAATAGATTTTTTCTATTCTTGTTACTTCAACTACATCTAATCCAATCCCTAAGATCATTTTAATCTAAAAATTTATTTATTATTTGAACCATCTGTTCCACAGCCTTAGAAATACCTACATATATTGCTCTGGAAATAATGCTATGTCCAATAGAATATTCTTCGATTCCTCTTACTTTAGCAAAAGCTAAAATATTGTGATAATTTAACCCATGTCCTAAATTTACTTTTAGGCCTAGAGATTGAGCGTATTCAATAGCTTTTAATATTCTGTCAAATTCTTTTTTTTGTTCTGTATAACAACTTGCATCAGCATAATGACCAGTGTGTATTTCTATATAATCTGCTCCTATTTGTTGTGCTGCCTTAATTTGTTCTATATCAGCGTCAATAAAAAGACTGGTCAAAATTTTTTTTTCTTTAAAAGGTAAAAGATATTTTTTTAGGTGTTCTGTTTGAGCAAGACAGTTTAGGCCACCTTCGGTGGTTAGTTCCTGCCTTTTTTCAGGAACTAAGCAAATCATATATGGTTCTATGCGTAAAGCTATTTGTTGCATTTCTGGAGTAGCAGCCATTTCTAAATGGAGATGAGTCTTTAAACTTTGTTTAAGGTTGTAAACATCTTGATCTTGGATATGGCGCCTATCTTCTCGTAAATGGACTATAATTCCACTTGCTCCTGCAATTTCTGCCATATGAGCTGCAGTAAGAGGATCTGGCTCTATACCCAATCGAGCTTGCCTTAAAGTTGCGACATGATCTACATTTACACAGAGTCTTGGCATTATATCCCCCAGATTAAAATTTTAATAAATATAATTTTTTATACCGAATTATTATAGAGGTCAAGGAAAGAAAGAAGTTGGTTGCTTAAATTAAGTTGTAAGTTTTTTAGATAATTTTGAATTTTTTCTTTGATTTTTTTTAAGGATATAGGTGATAATTATAGAGTATAAATTGATAAAAATTTAAAAGTTGTAGTTTTTTAGATAGTTTTTTTATTTTAGTTTTTTTGAATAATTTATTCACAAAATTATTGATAGGAAAATATCATATTTGTTATTTGTTTTGTTAGGAAAGGGGACTACCCCTTTCCTAACAAGTTTTAATAAAGAGTACATTTAATTTTGTTATTTTGAAGAAATGTCTTTTTTAGGTATTGGAAGATATTCCACGCTGGGAACTTTTTTCACTGGTTGGGGATAAAGACTTAAAAGTTGCAAAATTTCCTGGGGCATATTGTTATTAACTTTTAAACCTAATTTTTGAGCTTCTTCAAATGTAATAGCATAATCATGTGTCCATCTCCCCTCAGATAAAATTTTAGCTAGTTCTTTAGCCTTTTCTTGAGGATAATTTTTGATAAGTAAGTCATAAGCAGCTTCTTCTACTTGTTTAATTGCCATTTTGGCCATGTCAGCCATGATGAGAGTTTGATCTTCTAATTTATCTACAGGCTTTTTTTCAGTTGTTCTAAGCAAAGATGCTGCAGGATATTGGCCGAGTTGAGGATCAATAGGCCCTAAAACAGAAGAGTTTGTCATTACAATTTCATCGGCAGCTAAAGCTATCATTGTGCCTCCGCTCATTGCATAATGAGGAACGAATACAGTTACTTTTCCTTTATGTTTTTTTAAGGCTCTTGCAATTTGAAGGGAGGCTAAGACCAATCCTCCAGGAGTATGTAAAACTATGTCTAGAGGAACTGTTGGATCTGTTAAATGAATTGCCCGTAAAACTTCTTCTGAGTCTTGAATATCAATATAACGAAATACAGGAAACCCGAGTAAACTCATGGTTTCTTGCCTATGAATTAAAAGAATAACTCTTGATTTTCGTTGTTTTTCAATTTTGGCAATAAGTCTTTGTCTGGCTGCTTCTAGCATTTTTTGTTTTAAAATGGGTTGAAGGGCTGATAAAATAAAAAATAGCCAAAATAAATCCATGTAATGCATAATTTTCTCCTTATTTTTTATTTTTAAACATTAAAATAAATCTCATCTGGATACCATGTTCTATAATTTTTGTTTTTAAATAAAGGTAATAACACTATTCCAATAATAAAACCTCCTATGTGGGCAAAGAATGCAATATTTGAAGATGCATAAGGATTAGCTAGGCTAAATACACCAGAAAATACTTGCATAAAAAACCAGGCAATTAAATAGAAAAATGCAGGTATTTCAATAAAATAAGGCAAGAAAAAAATAGGAATTAAAGTAATAATTCTAGAAAATGGAAAAAGAATGAGGTAGGCTCCCATTATTCCAGAAATTGCACCAGATGCCCCTACAGTTGGGAGAGTAGAATCTGCATTGAGCATAAAATGGCATAAATTAGCTCCTATTCCACATAATAAATAAAATAATAAATAGCGTTTATGGCCTAATCTATCTTCTACATTGTCTCCAAATATAAACAAGGCCCACATATTAGAAATAAGATGGAACCAACCGCCGTGAAGAAAAATGTTGGTAAAAAAAGGCAAGTAATTATGAGGGGATAATCCTGTAAACATTGCCCATACAGGATGAGTATATCTTGCAGGAACAAGTCCAAAGTTGTGGAAAAGTGTTTCTAGTTCCGCAGGGGAAAGAGAAGTTTCATATAAAAACACTAAACAATTTAACGCAATAATAAAGTAATTTACAAAAGGGGTTTCTCTATGAGGAATAGAGTCTTTTAATGGAATCATAAAAATATCCTTGATTTTATTTTTAATCCTAAGTTAATATAATAGCTTTATCAACTTTATTTACGCATTTATAAAGTCTTCTACTAGTTTTCTGGCTTGGTCATCAGTAAATTGTATCGGTGGATGTTTACAGAAATAAGCAGAAGGCTCTACAAGAGCTCCTCCTTGCTTCCTATCTAGAGCTAGTTTTGCGCATCTAATTGCATCTATAGCCACGCCTGCAGAATTAGGTGAATCTTCTACTGACAATCTGAGTTCTAGATTCATAGGTACATCTCCAAACAATTTTCCCTCCAATCTGATAAACGCTATCTTATTGTCTTTTTGCCAAGCAACATAATCGCTTGGCCCTACATGTATATTTTCATCTACTAGGCGTTTAGCAGTAACTGCTTGTACAGCTTCTGTTTTTGATTCTTTTTTTGAAGCTAATCTAGTTCTGTTTAACATGTTTAAAAAGTCAGTGTTTCCGCCTGTATTTAATTGATATGTCTTTTCTAATTTTACTCCTCGTTTTTTAAATAGATCAACCAAAATTCTATGGACAATAGTTGCTCCTACTTGGGATTTGATATCGTCTCCAATAATTGGCAAGCCTGCATTTTTAAATTTAGAAGCCCATTTAGGGTTGCTGGCAATAAATACTGGAATATTATTTACAAATGCACACCCAGCTTTTAGAGCGCAGTCAGCATAGAATTTTGTGGCTTCTTCAGAACCAACAGGCAGATAATTTAAAAGAACTTCAACTTGGTTTTCTTTTAAAATATTTACTACTTCTTCTTGAGATAACTGAGGCGCATCAGAAAGAACAAATGTGTATTTGGCATCATAATTTTTCATGTGTTCTGAAAATCCATCTAAGATTTGTCCCATTTGGACCTTTGTCCCTATAAGCGGTATGTTGGGACAAAAGATTGTTGTACAGTTTGGAGGACTAAATATTGCCTCACTAACATCTTTTCCTACTTTTCTTGCATCAATATCAAAGGCTGCTCTTATTTCGATATCAAACGGCTTATATCCTCCTATTTCCCAATGCATTAAACCAATAGCATCTTCAGGCTGTTTATTTTTATAGTAATAAATTCCCTGGATCAGCGCACTGGCACAGTTGCCAACTCCAACAATGCCTATTTTGATTTTTTGAGCCATATGTTTTCCTCCCCCCTCACCTGAGTTTCTAGGTTTGGTGTTTAAATATTAAATATTGGTTCTAAATTTTTATTAGTCAAGGTATTTGAATTTATTTTGTTTTTAACTAGCATGACTATTTTGCCAAAAAAAATAAAAATCTCCTTTTTCAAGAAATATTAGTTTTTTACTAGAGCGAGCATAAATATAACACCAGGCTAAAAGAGAGACTTGTTTAGGATATAAAAAGACTTTTATCTTTTGTTTAAAATAGAGAGGAGGTTTGTCAAATAATCCTTCATATTTGTCTAACCATTTGAAAAGATTGTGGTTTTCTATTTGGTAAACTTCTCCTTTTACTATATTTTTTTGAGAATTATCTAAGATTAAAGCAGGGTAATAGGAAACAAGATAAAGTTTTCCATAGGTAAATCCTTGTCCTACAAAGGATGTGTATTGGCGAAATTTAAAGTGCATTTTGTGGTTGATTTTAGCCATTAATGTACCATAAACAAAAATAAATTCTTTCATAAACTTATTATATTGGCTTTTTAAAAATGAGACAAGAAAGTATTTAGTTGATTTATAGAGAAAAAAAAGATTAAAATTGGATTTTAACAAAGGAGTAGAATCATGGTTCAAGAATGTGTTTTACCTGATTATAGTCAAGTGCCACAAGAAGCATTTGATATTGTCAAAGCGACAAAAAGTTTAGCTATAATTGGTGCTAGTCCTAAAAAAGAGCGTCCTAGTCATCAAGTCTTTGCTTATCTTTTAAAACAAGAGTTTAAAGTTGTGCCTGTAAACCCAGGACAGACAGAAATTCTAGGACAAAAATGTTATCCCTCTCTTTTGGATATTCCTTTTTCTATAGATACGGCTGTAATTTTTAGAAAGCCAGAGGCTGTTAAGGAAATTATTTATCAAGCTTTGCAAAAAGGTGTTTCTAATATTTGGATGCAAGAAGGGATTATTAGTCAAGATGCTTATAATTTGGCAAAAGAAAAGGGACTTAATGTAGTAATGAATTTTTGTTTTAAAAAAGTTCATATACTTTTAAAGACAAGATAATGGATAAATAGATGTTAGAATTTAAAAACATTGATTTAAAATTTAAAGATAAAATAATATTTTCTAATTTTAATTTTAAAGTTTCTTCTAATGAAAAAATTGTTTTGATTGGAAAGTCTGGTTGTGGGAAAAGTACGTTATTTGAATTAGCACTTGGATTTAAGCAGCCTGATAAAGGGAAGATTATTTTTTATGGAGAACCAGTTACTTCTAATTCCATTTGGAAAATTAGAAAAAAAATAGCTTATGTTGACCAAAGAGTATCTCTTCCTAATCAAAAAGTAAGTCATTTTATTGACTTTGTGTTTTCATTAAAACACAATTCATGTCTAAAGCCAAAAAATACAGAAATCATTCATTGTTTAAGATTATTTGAACTGAATGAAGATATATTTCAAAAACAGATAGATGATCTTTCTGGAGGAGAAAAACAGCGTCTAACCTTAGCTATTGCTGTTTTACTAAAAAGAAAAATATTTTTTTTAGATGAAGTAACTTCTTCCTTAGATGTAAAATTAAAACAAAAAGTAGTTGAGTATTTTTTCAATACACAAGATATTACCGTTATAAGTATTTCTCATGATATAGAGTGGCAAAAACATTTAAAAGCAAAAATTTTTGATGTGGAGAAAAAAGAGTGGATACTATAGATATAGGACTTTCTTCTTTATTTTTTGTATTTTTACTTATTTTTATACCATTTTGTTTAGATTATGTGTATAAATTTGGTCTTTTTAAAAATATTGCTAATTCTGTTGTCAGGATGACAATACAACTATTTTTAATTGGTATTTTTTTAAAATATTTATTTTTGTGGAATAATGTTTTTATAAATATTGTATGGTTTTGTGTTATGATCGTTACGGCTGTTTTTTCAGTTGTTAAAAATACTCCTTTAAAAGTATCAAAAGTATTTTTTCCTCTTTTGATTGCATTTTCTATTCCTACCTTTCTTCTAGTTTTATATTTAAATCATTTCGTATTAAGACTACCTAATATTTTTGAAGCAAGATATTTTATTATTTTAGGAGGAATGCTTTTGGGAAATTGTTTAAGGGGGAATATTATTGGTTTGTCTTATTTATATGGTCAAATTAAAGAAAATCAAAAGAGTTATTTTTATCTCTTGGGATTGGGTGCTTCTACTTATGAAGCTATTTTACCTTATTTAAGAGAAGGGGTTAAAATAGCTTTAAAACCTTTTATTGCTACCATTGCTACGATGGGCATAGTGGCTTTACCTGGAATGATGACAGGAGTTATTTTAGGTGGAGCAAGTCCTGAGATAGCAATAAAGTATCAAATTATGATAATGTTAGCTATTCTAAGCACAGGTTTTTTGGGAGTTGTTTTGGGAATTCTTTTTACAGTGAAGGTCTGTTTTGATTCCTTTGGATGTTTAAAATTAGAAGTTTTTAAAGAAAGAAAATGAAAATAGGCATTCTTGGTGGATCTTTTAATCCTGTTCATATTGGTCATTTGAGACTGGGTATAGAGTGTTTAGAACAATTTGATCTAGATCGAGTGTGGTTTATGCCTGCTTTTATTCCTCCTCATAAAGTAAGAGAAGGACTTTTACCTTTTGAATTAAGATTTAAGTTGCTTGTAGAGGCAACTAAAAATACTTCAAATTTAGAAGTGATAGACCTTGAACAAAAGTTAGGTGGAATTTCTTATACAGTAAGAACTCTCAAATATTTAAAAACAGAGTATTCTAATAGAGATTTTTATTTTATTTTAGGAGATATAGATTTTATTTCTTTACCTTCGTGGTATCAGGGAAATATGCTCATTAATTATGCTAATTTAATAGTGGTTAGAAGAAAAGAAATTGCTCTTCGCCAAATTCAAGAAACATCAGAAATCTATTTAAGAGCAAAGAGGATAGATAATTACTCTTGGAGTAAAAATGATAATAAAATTTTTTTATTAAATTGTTTGAATATTTATATCAGTTCTTCTGAAATTAGAAAAAAGTTTTTAACAAAAAGGAATATTAATTTTTTGGTTCCTAGAGAAGTAGAGATTTTGCTAAATAAATATAAGATAATTGCAGAGAAATGCTGGCAAAAAGATATTTTTAAATAAGTATATATGTTTATTATTTGATTTTTAGATTTCGATACCTATTTAAAGCAGCAAATATTTCCTGTTTTCTAGGTAAAGCAAGACTACCTGGGTGCTGATTCCCTAAATTTAAAATATCTAATCCTTCTTTATTTATCTTTTCTAGAATTTTTTCTATTTGAGAAATAAGGGATTGATTTGATGAAATTTGGTGAGCAAGTTTTTTTAATATATAACTAATGGCATTGGTTTGTTCTTTTGCTACTAATTGTTCTAAAGCTGTTAGATCTAATTTTTCTCTGTTAATTAGGATAGTATATATATCTTTTACTTTAACTTTCCCTTTTTTGAACTCTTGTAAACAATTTTTTTGAGGTATTTTAGGTCTTATAGTAGTAAATGGAACTATTTTTTCTGACTTTCGTTGAAGAGGAATTTGCTTGGCTACTTTTTTTGCCTTTAATGTCACATCAACTACTTGATAGTTTCTAAGCATAATAACAGTATCTGCAACATCAAAATAATCTCCACACCCACCTAAAACTAATATAGTGGAGATAGAAAAATTTTTATATAATTCTTGAATTCTATCTAAAAATGGTGTTATTGGTTCAAATTTTTTATCTACAAGTTCTTGCATTCTTGTATCTCTAAGCATAAAGTTTGTAGCACAAGTATCTTCATCTAAAAGTAAAAGAAAAGTTTTGCTTTCAATGGCTTCAATAATATTTGCGGCTTGAGATGTACTTCCACTTGCGTTTTGGGTACTAAAATTAGTAGTATCTTGATTAAAGGGTAGGTTAGAAATAAAAGGAGAAATATCTGTTTTAATTATACTTCTGCCGTCTTCAGCTCTTATTTTTACAGCACTTTCCGTTGTAATAACAAATTCTCTTCCATCACCTGGAATATGGTTGTAAACACCTTTTTCTAAGGCTTTTAATAGGGTTGATTTACCATGAAATCCACCTCCCACTATTAAGGTGATACCTTTTTTAATGCCCATTCCCTTTATTTTCCCCTTATTAGGTAGGTTAAATTCTACCTCCAAAGAAGGAGGAGACATAAAAGGGATGGCAGTGGGTAATGGTTTATCGCTGATTCCGCTTTCTCTTGGTAAAATAGCTCCATTGGCAATAAATGCCACTAGGTTATTTTTAGATAGTTGAGAACGAAGCCAACTTTGGTCTTCTATACAGGTGATGTGAGCTTGAAGATCTTTTGAGTTTAGGTTGGGATAAAGTAGAGTTTTTTGAACTAATTTAGGTAGTAGATTATAGAAAATGTATTCAGCTTCTTGTCCTAATATAGTTCTTCCTTTGGCTGGAAGACCTATATAAAATCTTACTTCTACATATTCTGAAGTAATTTTACAGCTAGATCTTTCTAAAACTTCTTGACCACATTTATCTATTAAAATTAATCCACTTTTCCCTGTTCCTTTTTTAGAACAACTTTTACTTGCTTCATCATGAAATTTTCGAGTTAAGTAATCAGCTAGAGCTATAGCCCTAATTTTAGGCGTATAGGTATTTTTAGGGAAGAGGGCTTTTTTTTGTGAGACTCTGATCCTAATTTTGGATGGAGATGCAAATGGGTCGGCCTGCACATGATCTATAAACAGAATAAAATCAGGAAAGAGATAATTACCTTTTATTTCTTTGTATGCTTTATACCCTTTACCATGAATGCGTTTTAAGATAATTTTGAGATTTTGATAACTGCTCATACTAAAAAAAGTATTTATTTTTATAAGACTTGGCAAGGATTAAATACGAGAACTGGAAGCTTGTTAAAGTTATTTTGTCTATTTAGAAGTTTTGAAAAAATTTTTTCATTAAATTGAGAGAAAGGTTAAAACTCTTGAAAAATATTTATTTAGTTAAGAATAAAAAAAAGATATTTGTATTTGATAAATGTTCGTCCACAATGGATGTTGGTTGGAAGCTTTTTAAGGAAGGAGAATTAAAAGAAGGAGATAGTGTTTTTGCTTATGAGCAAACAAAGGGAAGAGGGCAGTTTAGACGGAAGTGGATTTCAAAGAAAGGTAATATTTATGTTTCTTGGTTATGGAAGGCCTTTCCTTGGGAGGAAAGATTAATTTCTTTAGGTATAGGAGTTTTATTATGTAAGGCATTAAATCAGCTGAATGTACCTGTAAAAATAAAATGGCCTAATGATTTAATTTTGAAAGAAAAAAAAGTTGGAGGAATTTTAGTAGAAGAGAGATATAACTGTTTTTTAGTGGGAATTGGACTAAATCTCAATTTTTGTCCTAAGATGGATGAACTTGAACGAGAAGGTTTATTTCCGCCTGGCAATTTAAGAGAAGTTGTATCAGAGCAAGACCCTTTTTTGTTCTGGATAAAGTTAAAGTCATGTTGTATGGATCTTATTTCTCAACTTGATTTGTTTGCTGGAGAAGAATTTCAAGCGCAATTAAATAAATATTTAGCTTTTTGTGGAAAAAAAGTATTAGTATGGAATGGAACTGAGCAAATAGAGGGAAGAATTGTTGGGGTTAACTTTCGAGGTGAATTAGAATTATTTCAAGATAGAGAAATTAGTCAAATAGGTTCAGGAACTATCATAAAGGTATTAGAATAAAATATATATGTTGGATTTTCTTAGAGATCGGAAAAGATAAGGAGAATTTTATGGAAGAAAAAATTAAAAAAAGTAATTTTATTAGGCAAATAATTGAGCAAGATTTAGCTTCTGGTAAACATCAAAAAATTATTACAAGATTTCCTCCAGAACCAAACGGATATTTGCATATTGGACATGCTAAATCCATTTGTCTTAATTTTGGTTTAGCCCAAGAATATAATGGCCGGTGTCATTTGCGATTTGATGATACCAACCCAGAAAAAGAAAGTCCTGAATATGTTGAATCCATTAAGGAAGATGTACGTTGGCTTGGTTTTGATTGGAACGAACATTTATATTTTGCCTCAGATTATTTTGAAAAATTTTATCAATATGCTGTTTCTCTTATTAAAATGGGAAAGGCTTATGTTTGTCATCTTTCGCCAGAAGAAATTAGAGAATATCGGGGGACATTAACAGAACCAGGTAAGGAAAGTCCGTATAGAAATCGTAGTGTTGAAGAAAATTTAACCTTATTTGAAAAAATGAGAAAAGGAGAATTTAAAGAAGGAGAGTGCGTTTTAAGAGCAAAGATTGATATGTCTTCTCCAAATTTAAATATGCGTGATCCTGTTATTTATAGAATAAAAAAAGTTCCCCATCATCGCACTGGAGAGAAATGGTGTATTTATCCAACTTATGATTTTGCTCATTGTTTGTCAGATGCAATTGAAGGTATTACCCATTCTCTCTGTACCTTAGAGTTTGAAGATCATAGACCTCTATATGATTGGTTTTTGGAAGTATTAAATACGCCTGCTAGACCTAGGCAAATAGAGTTTGCCCGTTTAAATCTTAGTTACACCATTATGAGTAAGAGAAAATTAAACTTGCTAGTGCAGGAAAATATAGTTGATGGTTGGGATGACCCTAGAATGCCTACTATTTCTGGTATGCGTAGAAGGGGATTCACTCCTGATTCTATTCGCGATTTTTGTGAACGTATTGGAATAGCCAAAAGTGATAGTGTAGTGGATTATGCTTTGCTAGAGCACTGTGTACGAGAAGATCTAAACAAAAAAGCTTTAAGATTTATGGGCGTGCTAGATCCTCTTAAGGTGGTTATTACTAATTATCCAGAAGATAAAGAAGAGGAATTAGAAGCAATTAATAATCCAGAAGATGAATCTGCAGGAACAAGGAAAGTTCCTTTTAGTCGAGTAATATATATTGAAAGGAGTGATTTTAGAGAAAATCCTCCTAGAAAATTTTTTCGTTTAGCTCCTGGCAAAGAAGTAAGGTTGCGGTATGCCTATTATATTACTTGCCAGGAAGTTATTAAAGATGAAAATGGTGAGGTAGTTGAGCTTCATTGTACTTATGATCCTGCTACAAAAGGAGGCTTTTCTCCTGATGGGAGAAAGGTAAAGGGAACCATTCATTGGGTATCTGCTCGGCATGCTAGACAAATTATCGTTAGATTGTATGATCGTTTATTTAGAGTAGAAAATCCAGGTTTAGAGGAAAAAAAAGGTAAATCTTTTAAAGAATTACTTAATCCTGAAAGTTTAAAGGTTGTAAAGGCTCTTGTTGAACCTGCTTTGTTTGAGTTAAAAGTAGGAGATCACTTCCAGTTTGAAAGAATTGGTTATTTTTGTGTGGATAAAGATTCTACACCAACCCAAATGATTGTAAATAGAACTGTTACTTTAAGGGATTCTTGGGCTAAAATAGAAGCAAAGTTGAATAAAAAATAGATAAAGAAAAAGAGATATTTTAGTATGAATATTCCAGTTATTTTAACTATTGCTGGTTCTGATTGTAGTGGTGGGGCAGGTGTTCAAGCTGATCTTAAAACTATTACTCTGTGTGGAGGATATGGAGCAAGTGTTATTACAGCCTTAACTGCCCAAAATACTTGTGGAGTTTTTGGCATAGAGCCAGTAAAGACTGAATTTGTTTTAAAACAATTAGAAGTAGTTTTGGAAGATTTGCCTGTTCAGAGTATAAAAACAGGTATGTTGTTTTCTGCTGATATTATTGAAGGTATTTCTTCTGTATTAAAAAAGAATAATTTTAATTTAGTGGTTGATCCTGTTTGTGTTAGTCAAAGTGGACATAAACTTTTAGAAGAAAGTGCAATTTTTAGCTTTAAAAAATATCTTTTCCCTTTAGCTACTATTATAACTCCCAATATTCCAGAAGCAGAGCTATTTACTGGGATTCCTCTTAGGGGAGAAAAAGATTATGATTATATTTTTGAAAAATTTTTTGATTTAGGAGCAAAAGCTGTTTTATTAAAAGGAGGGCATTTAGAAGACAAGATTATTTGTGATAGATTGGCATTATCTTCAGGAGAAGTGTTTGAGTTTAAATCTCGTAAAATAGAAACTAAAAATAATCATGGAACAGGATGTACTTTATCTGCAGCTATTAGTACATTTTTAGGACATGGATTTACTTTAAAACAGAGTGTAGAACTGGGGAGAAAATTTTTGTTAACTGCTTTGGCTGGAGCCTATTCTTTAGGTCAAGGACACGGTCCTGTAAACCATTTAGCCTCTTGGCTTAGAGAACAAGCCAAACAAGAACTTATAGAAGACTTTAGAGCTCTTCGTTTAGAGTTGCAGAAATTAAAAGGTTTCCCCAAACTTATCCCTGAGGTAAGAACAAATATAGTCTGTGCGTTGCCATTTGCTGAAGATAAGCAACACGTGTTGGGATTTGATGGAAGGATTTCAGTTAAGAATACAGGAGAACTTATTTTTGGTGAAATAATTTTTGGAGCGTCTTCTCATATGGCAAATGTTGTTTTAACTGCTTTAAAATTTGATTCTAGCTTAAGGTGGGCAATTAATATCCGTTATAACCAGAATATTTTAGAGGCTATTGAAAAATCTGGTCATACAATTTTTTGGTTTAATAGGAAAGATGAGCCAAAAGAGGTTAAAGAGCAAGAGGGCTCTACTTTAGTTTGGGGAGTAGCTAAGGTTTTTAGAGAAAATTCACAAACAAATATAAACTTTATTGCCGATCCAGGAGATATAGGTAAAGAACCAATTGTTAGAATTCTTGCTTCAAACAAAAAAGAACTTTTGGCTTTTTTAAAAGATATATTGTTTTATTTGAATTAATTTGAATTAAGAGTAAGGAGATGGCTATTTTAGTAAGAGAGGATGGAGTTGATTTTGAATTTTAAAAGCGTTGGTTAAGTATTTAGAAGACTATTACGACAAAACGAGATGGCAACTTCTTCATAAGCATGGTTTTCTTCTGCTTCAAAAAGTTTTTTGCGAAATAATCCATTTATAAAGCATAGAAGTACAAGTGATGTTTCTATAACAGGAACTTTTTTAAATTCTTTTTTAGAGATTCCTTTTTGAAGACAATCACATAAATAATTTAAAAGAAGTTCTTTTTGTTCTTCTATTATTTTAGCACAGAAGTGATTATTTTCTTTTAATTTTGCAGGACAATGAGCAAGTATAAGTCTTCCTTCTAAAGGTCTTACCTCTGCAATATTAAAATGGAGTCGAATTAGGTTCTCAATCCTTTCAAACTCGCAGTTTGTATTTTGTGGAAGTCTGGATATCATTTCTTTGTATTCAGAAAATATGGCTTTTAGGATATGAGTAAAAATTTCTTCTTTATTTTTGAAGTGATAGTAAAGAAGAGGTTCTGTTACTCCTGCTTCTTTGGATATTTGAACTGTTGTTGTTTCATCATATCCTTGTAAAGCAAAGAGTTTAAGCGCTGTATTTAAAATTTGTTGTTTTTTATTTTTTCCCATTTTTAATCTAATAAAGCTTTGGCAAAGCTTTTACCATCAAATGGTCTTAAGTCTTCCATCTTTTCACCTAAACCAATGAAAGTAATAGGAATATTATATTCACTGGCTATACCTACAACTACACCACCTTTTGCAGTACCATCTAATTTAGTTAAGATTATTTCATCTATAGGAACTGATTTTGAGAACAAGTCAACTTGGGAAAGGGCATTTTGACCAGTAGTAGCATCTAAAACCAAGATGGTTCGATGTGGAGAACCTGGATGCTTTTTATTAAGCACTCTTTTTATCTTTGAGAGTTCTTCCATTAAATTTACTTTGGTGTGAAGCCGTCCTGCTGTATCTACAAGTACTAAGTCAAAATTTTCTTTTAAAGCCTTGTCCATAGCTTCATAGGCTACTGCTGCAGGAT
Organism: Desulfonauticus submarinus; assembly: GCF_900104045.1. Lineage (NCBI taxonomy): Bacteria > Pseudomonadati > Thermodesulfobacteriota > Desulfovibrionia > Desulfovibrionales > Desulfonauticaceae > Desulfonauticus > Desulfonauticus submarinus. The sequence continues at coordinate 16,736 of NZ_FNIN01000003.1, read as the reverse complement.
CAGAGCCATGCTCTTTAGAATAAAATCCTACTCCTACTCTATCTGCCCATATTTTGAGTTGTTCAATAGCAGCAGCCCTAAAAGTATCTGCTCCAACCATTAATACTTTTTTCCCTTGCATTTGAGCTCTATAAGCTAACTTAGCAATTGTGGTTGTTTTACCAACTCCATTTACTCCTATTAGTAAAACCACTTCTGGTTTGAGAGCTATTAACTTTTTACTGGGTTTTGGAAATAAAGAAGCTAATTCTTGAGCAAAAATTTTTTTAAAGGCTTCTTGGTCTCCAGGAGAGATTTCTTTGGCTCGTAATTTTAAATTATCAATTAATTTTAAAGTAGGGTTAAACCCCACATCGGCCATGATTAAAATTTCTTCTAGTTGTTCCCAAAAGTTTGTATCAAAATGAGAAGAAGAACTAATGAGATTATTTATTTGTTTTGAAAGCTGAGCTTTGGTTTTAGATAGACCTTCGGATAGTTTTATAAATAACCTGCTTCTTTCATCTTCTTCATCTTCTAGGTCAAGGGCTAAAGCAAGGCGATACTGAAGTTCTGAACGGAACTCGCTAATATGTTCATATTCCATTTTATCAAGCCAGTCTTTAAACTTTGCAATAAAATCAGAGGCTTCTTTTTGGGGTACTTCTAGTTTATTGAAAAAAAGTTCAAGTCGGGACCAAAGCTCATCTCCCTTGGTTTCTATATCTTGAAGTAAAATGTCTAACCAAATACTTAATCTAGGTTCAGCTTGGGCTAAAGCAAGAGATATTTTTTGTTCTAAATCCTCTTTTGGAGTAGAAGATATTTCCTGAGTTTCTTGAGTGGGAACCTTTTTTTCTTCAATCTGTATTTTTTGTGTTTGATCTTGTTTATCTTTTTTCCAAAGTTTTTTAATTTTACTAAAAAATCCCATTTTCCCTTTCCTTACAAATTAAAAATTAAAAGTATTTTAATGCGCTCTTTCTATAATATAATTAGCTAAATCTTCTAAAAAAATTTTTGTATTTCCTTTATAATTTTGAAGGCTTTCTAACGCATTTTGAATAATTTTTTGAGCTAAATTATAACTTTCTTCAAGACCCACAAGAGAGGGATATGTTGATTTACCTTGTCTAATATCACTCCCTACGGGTTTTCCTAATACGTTTTCGTCACCAATTACATCTAAAATATCGTCAACTATTTGAAAGGCAAGGCCAATGTTTCGGCCATAAATAGAGGCATTTTTAATATCTGTTTTACTAGCACCTACTTCTTGGGCTAAAATAGCTCCACTTACACAAGCTACTTCTAGTAAAGCCCCAGTTTTTAGTCGGTGCATTTCTTGAATTTGAGATAAAGAAGTTTGACGTTGGTTTTCTAAACTCAAATCTAATACTTGTCCTCCTACCATTCCTTGAGGACCAGCAGCAATACTTACTTGCAAGATTGCTTCTAAGATATAGTTAGGTTTTATAGGATTATTGGCCATGAGTTCAAAGCTCTGAGTTAAAAGGGCATCTCCTGCTAAGATTGCCATGGCTTCGCCAAAAACTTTATGATTTGTAGGCTTTCCTCTTCTAAGATCGTCGTTGTCCATAGATGGAAGGTCATCGTGAATTAAAGAATATGTATGAATAAATTCTAATCCACAAGCAAAATTGAGGATTTTATTTTTTTCCAGTCCTAACATTTCTGCCCATGCTAGGCAGAGTATAGGTCTAATTCGTTTTCCTCCTGCCATTAAACTATAGTCAACGCTTTTTTTGAGTTCAGTAGGACATGATAATTTTTTTAAGATATTAGTAAGGTGAGTATTTATAGTATCTGTCCACCTCGCTAAATTTTTTTTAAAAAAATTATTTGAACAATTTCCGCATGTTTTATTAGGTTTCATTTTCTTTAGGTTGAAGATAGGTTTCTACTTCATCTTTGGCTTTTTGAAGTTGGGTTTTACATTTGGCAATAATTTTCATCCCTTCTTTAAAAAGTTTTATACCTTTTTCTAAAGGCAGATCATCTTGGCTTAATAAATTGGCTATTTCTTCAAGTTTTTTTAGATTGTTGTCAAATGAATTAGTAGTGGCCATATAAATTCCTAAGCATCCTTTCCTTTAGGATAGAATATTTTTATTTAGCCGAATATAGCTATTTTCTCAAGGTTTTTTTCAAAACTAAAAATGGGATTTATAAAGGTAAAATTGCGTTTTTATTAAATTTTAAGTTAACTTTTTAAAAATAACCTGATATTTAAAATTTAAGTAAATTTTTTAATAAAAGTTAAATAGGAGAATAAGGATGAAGACAAAGATTTTATTTCAAGGAAGTTATGCTTTGTTAAAGGTAAATTTAGATCCAGGAGAGGAGATTAAAGCTGAACCAGGAGCAATGGTTGCAATGACAGAAGCTATAAAAATGGAGGTAAAAAAAAGTGGAGGAGGGCTTTTTAAAAGTCTGAAAGCTAAATTTTTGGGAGGAGAAAGTTTTTTTAATACATATTTTAAAGCTCAAGAACAGTCAGGCCATCTATTTTTAGCTCCAAAATCACCTGGTTCTATTGCTGAGCTAACTTTAGATGGTTCTAAAGGATTTATTTTAGAAAAAGGTGCTTTTTTGGCTGCTACTCCAGATGTTAATCTAGATGTTAAATTTCAGGGACTAGCTAAAGGTTTTTTAAATAAAGAGGGATTTTTTTTAATAAAAGTAGAGGGAACAGGAAATTTATTTTTGAACTGTTTTGGGGGATTAGAAAAAATTAATCTTGCCTCAGGAGAGAAATTTATAGTGGATAATGGCCATTTGGTAGCTTTTAGTAGTGATACTGATTATAAAATAACTAAAGCTGGTGGGTGGCTTTCTTCTATTTTTAGCGGTGAAGGCATAGTTTTAGAATTTAGTGGACCTGGAGAAGTTTATATTCAATCTAGAAATCCTGGAGAATTTGGTAGATGGTTACTTCCTTTTATACCTATTCCTACTCCTTCTGGAGGTAGTGGGGGAAGTAGATTTGGTTTTGCAAAAAATAATACTTGGGGAAGTGGGGAAGAAAATTCTTCCTATGATATGGAAGATAGCTTTGATGATTCTTTTGATGATGAATAATTAGAAGTGTAGGCCTATTTCTTGCATTTTATTTTTTAAGGAGGAAAAAATGCAGGAAATAGGCTTTATTTTTGTTGGAAAAGAAAAATCTGTATTTAATAAATTAGATTCCTTTTTGCCAGAGGCACCTCGTAAATGGGTAGATGATTTATCTAATGAATCTTCTATATTTTCTTTTTGGCCTATTTATTTTATAGATTTAACAACAATTAAAAATAGAAACTTTTTGTCTTTAAAGGAAGGGCAAGTTGTTTTTATTGTTAGTCAGAAAAGTGATTTAGATAATATTTATGAGTTCCCAAGTAATTTTCTAGGAGTTTTAACCCACCCCATTACAAAGACTCAACTTGTTTCTTTAATTAAGAAGGCAACAGATTTATTTGAGTTATATACAGATATTTTACATATGACTAAAGAAATTAGTTTGGAGAGAGAAATTTTAGCGCGTAAAAATGCTTTGCTTACTTTTTTAAACCGAATTTTGACTAGAGCAAATGAATGTCTAGATGTGGAAAGGATTTTTCAGATAGCCAGAGAAGAATTAGAAAATGTATTGCCTACAGAAGGTGTGGGCGGGATATTTTGGTGGGGCAGTGATGCTGACGCTGTCCAATGTTTTATACCTCAAGGTAATCAAGAAAATGTCATGGCTTGGCAAGAATTTCTACTTTCTTTGGCAGAGAGATTCCATCATAAGATTAAGGAATTTCAGTTAAACTTATTTAAGATAAAAGATATAAAAAATTTTAGTCGCGATAAGGTAATTTTAGTTCCTTTAAAAAGTCAAAAAAGTGTCTATGGATGTTTGGTTGTTTTAAGTCCTGAAAGAGGTAGATTGGGAAAGGATCAAGTGCAAGTTTTACACAGTGCTTGTAATCATTTAGGCCTGGCTATTTTAAATGCTCTTAGATTTGAGGAAATTAAAGTAAGAGCAGATCATGATGGATTAACAGGTTTATACAATAGACGACATTTTGAAGAAAGTTTACGTTTAGAAATAAAGAGACATCAAAGAAATGGAAGAAGTTTAGGACTTTTGCTATTAGATGTGGATTTTTTTAAGTCTATTAATGATAAATATGGGCATTTAGTTGGAGATATGGTTTTAAAAAAGATAGCTAATCTTGTTCAAACTAGTGTGCGGGAGACAGATATAGTAGCACGGTATGGAGGAGAGGAGTTTGTAGTTCTTTTGCCAGAAACTACTGAAGAGTGTGCTTGGATATTGGCTCAAAGAATTAGAGAAAAGATAGAAAAAACTTATTTTGCGGCAGATGGAAAAAAATTTAGGGTAACTGTAAGTATAGGTGTAACTAGTCTACGTCCTGGTCCATTTACTCCTGCAGAAAACTTTATTTTAGAAGCAGATCAGGCTCTTTATTTGGCTAAGAATAGTGGGAGAAATATGGTCTGTACTTCATCTGAGGTAAAATGTAAGGAATTACCTAATTAGACTTTGCAAAAATATCTAATTAAGAAAAGGCTCTGTTTGTAAATGAACAGAGCCTTTCTATTTTTTAATATATACCTTAAATTCCATTGATATTACTTCTTTCTAAAAAGCATGGTTTCTAAAAAACTGTGTATATGTTAATAAGTTTAAAGGTCGAGTAGAATATTAGGTAGAATAACCCTTTTGATAAGGTTGCTATCTATTTAGTTAACTTGTAAGCTAAATTAGAAGATTAACTTTATGGTTTTAATATGGATAAGATAATAAATTCATCCCCATATATTTTTTCAGTTTCTGAACTTACTCAAGGTATTAAGGATATTTTAGAAAGTAAGTTTCCTTTTGTGTGGGTTAAGGGACAGATTTCTAACTATACTGTTGCCTCATCTGGCCACATTTATTTTACTTTAAAAGATGAAGGTGCATGTTTAGATGTAGTTTGGTTTAAAGGAAATCAGCTAGGATTTTCTAAGCTTAAAACGTTGCTTAAAGATGGGCAAGAAGTACTTTGTGCGGGTAGATTAAATGTATATCCTCCTAGAGGACGTTATCAGTTAATTATAGAGTTTGTCCAAGAAGTAGGAACTGGTACTTTGTTTTTGGCTTTTGAAAAGTTGAAAGAAAAATTAGCACAAGAAGGTTTGTTTTCTCCTGACACTAAAAAAGAAATACCTTTTAATCCTACAATTGTTGGAGTTATTACTGCTCCAAACTCTGCGGCATTGCAAGACTTTCTTACTATAAGTAGTCAATATGGGCTTGAAAAGAGGTTTATCCTTTATCCTACAAGCGTTCAAGGAGAAGAGAGTATTTCTCAGATAGTAAAAGCAATTGAAATTGCTAATATTCATGCAAAAGCTGAAGTATTGGTTTTAATTAGAGGGGGAGGATCTTTAGAAGACTTATGGTCTTTTAATACAGAAGAAGTAGCTCGGGCAATTTTTTCCTCTAAGATTCCTATTATTACAGGTATTGGGCATGAAATAGATACAACTATTGCTGATTTGGTTGCAGATAAAAGAGCATCTACTCCTAGCCATGTTCCTCAACTTTTGTGGATGAAAAAACAAGAATTATTTTCTAAAGTCCAGCAGTTAGAGGAAAATTTATGGCAAGCTATTGACGGTTTTTTATATAAAAAGGAACATAATTTGAGTAACAAAATAAGAGAATTTTCTTTTTTAAATCCCTTTAAAAAAATAGAGTCTTTAGAAGATAAGTTTAATTCCTTTCAATTAATTTTGGAAAATAAATTTAACTTATTTTTAACAAGAAAAATAAAGGACTTCAGTGCGTTAGAACAAAAAATAGTATCTTTTTTTAGTCCTGAATATTTTAAACTATATTTTCAGAAGATCAGAGGGTTGGAAGAGAATTTAATTCAAAACTGTTTACAATTGTTAACTAAAAAAGAGAATCAGTTAAAACTTCTCAATAATCAAATTTCTAACTTAGATCCGTTTTTGCCCTTAAATAGAGGCTATAGTCTAGTTAAGATTAAAAGTAGTGGAGAGATTGTAAAGAGTATTCGTCAATTAAAAACAGGAGAAAAAGTGGAGATTAGAGTAAAAGATGGAAGTAAAGAAGCTAAAATTTGTTAGTATATGGTTTATACTATTATGTTGGATTTCATTAGCATTTGCAAAAGTAAAAATAACTTGTCCTACCCAGGTATCTCAGGGAGATGTTTTTGAGGTTGTTTTTGATTATTCAGATACAGTAGATGCTTTATGGATAGAATATGATAAAAAAGTTTTAACTCTTCCACTTAATAAGAAAGGACAGACTAAAGTTTTATTGGGCATGAATATTGGAGAGCAAAAAATAAAAGTATTAAAAATTTTTTATTTAGAAAAAGATATAATAAAAAAAGAAAGATATGAAATTAGTCCAATAATTAAAAGATTTGCTGTGCAATATTTAACTTTGCCTAAAAAAATGGTTTATTTTGATTCTTATACTTTAAAAAGAATACAAAAAGAAAAAAAAGAATTAAATTTTATTTTAACCAGGATTACACCATACCAACTGTTAAATAAAATTATCAGACCAGTTCAAGGGAAAGTAATATCTCCTTTTGGGGTAAAAAGAGTGTTAAATGGGAATATACGTTCTTATCATAGAGGTGTTGATTTTAGAGCAAAATTAAATACGCCTATTAGATCCTTTTCTAAAGGAAAGGTTGTTCTGATTAAGGAAATGTTTTTTGGTGGAAATACAGTTGTTGTAGATCATGGTCTTGGAGTATACTCCTTATATATGCATTTAAATAGATTTAAAGTTAAAAAGGGCCAGATAGTGCAAGCAGGACAGATTATTGGTTTAGCTGGGAAAACAGGCAGAGCCACAGGACCACATTTACATTTTGGTTTATTTGTTTTGGGTAGAGCAGTAAATCCAATACCTTTGTTTAAGAGTAACTAGGTTTCTAAAGAGAATTAGATATGTTAAAAGATATTTTAACTTTTGGAAAAGATAGAGCAGTTTCTTTTTTGATATTAACTTTTATTAATGAAAAAATAAAAGAATACGGAGAAGCAAAAGAGATAAGATTAGATTCTAAGAATAAGAGTATTTATATACAGTTATATTTAAAAGGTGAAAAGGAAAATATATTTATTTGTGTAAGAGGATATAAGATAATTTGCTCTGACAAGACAAACTTTTTTTATTTTAGAGAGATTTCTGTTTCTAAATTGTGGATTGATAAATTAGTAAAAAATATTATTATTCCTAAATATGCTTTAGGCAATAAAGTATTGATTCCTAAAAAGTATGAAAAAATTATTTTATTATTAAATAAAGGATAATAAAAGGAGTTTTTTATGCCAATAGTTATGGGAACTGCTGGTCATATTGATCATGGCAAAACTACCCTTATCAAGGCGTTAACAGGGATAGATTGTGATAGATTGGCAGAAGAAAAAAAGCGAGGAATAACTATTGAATTGGGTTTTGCGTACTTGGATTTACCAGATGGAACAAGGGTTAGTATTGTAGACGTTCCTGGACATGAGAAGTTTGTTAAGAATATGGTTGCAGGAGCGGCTGGTATTGATTTTGTTCTTTTGGTGGTAGCTGCAGATGAAGGAATTATGCCCCAAACAGAGGAACATTTAGAAATATGTTCGCTTTTAGGAATTAACAGAGGGCTGGTCGTATTAACCAAAGTGGATATGGTAGATGAGGAATGGTTAACTTTAGTTAAAGAAGAAGTGCAAGAGTATTTAAAGAATACATTTTTAAGAGATGCTCCAATTGTGTCTGTTTCTTCTCATACTGGAAAAGGTTTGCAAGAGTTGCAACAAGTTATTTTAGAACAGGTTCAAAAGATAAGGAAAAATAGAATTTTTGATGTTTTTAGGTTGCCTGTAGATAGAGTATTCACCTTACATGGACATGGAACTGTTATTACTGGGACTACAATTTCAGGAAAAATTAAAACAGGAGAAGATATAGAAATATATCCAAAAGGTATTTTAGCAAAAGTTAGAAGTGTTCAAGTACATTCTGAAAGTAAAGAAGTTGCTCAGGCAGGAGAAAGAACAGCCTTAAATCTTCAAGGTATAGAAAAAGAAAAGATAGACAGAGGAAATGTTTTAGCAAGACCAGGAACATTGTTTCCTTCTAAAGTGTGGACAATTGAATTGCATTGTCTTTCCACCGCGGCTAAACCACTTAAACATAGAACAGAAATTCATTTTCATCATGGTTCAAAAGAAATTTTAGCTAGAATTTATCTTTTGGATAGAGATGAGTTAAAGCCAGGAGAAAAAGCGCTTGCACAAGTCAGATTTCCTGAACCAATGGTGGGGGTATTTCAAGATAGGTTTGTTATTCGTTCATTTTCCCCTTTGCGAACTATTGGTGGTGGTATTGTTTTAGATCCTATGTCTGTATCTTTAAAAAGACGTTCACCAGAAATAAAATATTTTAAAAATCTAGTTAATCTTAATGCTAGTCAGCTCATTTTAAATGTTTTAAATAGACAGGGAATAAAAGGACTTAATTTTGATCAACTTTTAATTTTAACTAATTTGAGAAGTAAAGATTTGCAAAAGGAGCTACAAATTTTAAGCTCTAAACAGGAAGTTTTTCTGGTGGAAAAAGATATAAAATTGTATGTAGGAAAAAGAGTAGTAGAAAAATTAAGCAACAGTTTATTAGATTTTTTAACTCAATTTCATAGTAAAAATGAATTGTTAGAAGGTATAACTAGGAGTCAACTTCTTTCAAGTTGGGGTAAAAATTATTCTGATAAATTAGTTAATTTTCTGATAGATAAATTAACAAAAGAAAATAAGATAAAGATAGAAAATAAATTTATTAAATTGTTTTCACATAAAGTAAAAGTAAAAGGTGAAAAGAGAGATTTATTAGAGAGAATATTTAAGATAATAGAAACATCTGGCTTTAATCCTCCCAATTTTAAAGAAATTAAGGATAAATTTAAGCTAGATACTAAGGAATTAAATGAAATTTTAGCTCTTTTAGAGAAAGAAAAGAAAATAGTTAAAATAAATAATAACTTTTATTATGCAGTTTCAATAGCAGAAAAACTTAAGCAGTTGCTTTTAGATTTTTTTGCCAAACAACAGGAAATGACTCTTGCTGATTTTAAATCTATTACTGGCTTGTCTCGGAAGTATACTATTCCCCTTTTAGAGTATTTTGATCGCCAAAAAATAACCATGAGAATAGGTGATAAACGGGTTCTTAGGAAAAAAAGTTGAGTCTAACAACCGTTTATGGAAAATAGATAACGTTAACCTGACAAATCTTTCCTTTTAATTGACAGCAAAAAAAAATATGGAATAATATTACCCCAAAATCAAAAAAAGGTGGAGGGGAGATGAGTAAGTATTATCTTTTTCATGATCGTTCTAAATGTATAGGGTGTTTGAGTTGTCAGGTTCATTGTAAGCAAAACAAACAGTTGACTAGCCCTATTCCCAAGCCTTGTCAGATTTTTACTTTTGGACCAAAAATAATTCAGGGAAAAGTAAAAGTAGCAAATATTTTTCTTTCTTGTTTTCAATGCGATAATCCTTGGTGTGTAAAGGCATGTCCTACAGGTGCTTTAGCTAGAAGAGAAAAGGACGGCATAGTCTCTTTGGATAGGTCTCTGTGTATTGGGTGTAAGAGTTGTATAGTTGCATGTCCTTTTGGAGCGCCTCAATGGGATCCAACTACTAATACTGTAGTTAAATGTGATTTTTGTGTGGATAGACTGGAGCAGGGATTGCAGCCTGTATGTGTAGAAAATTGTACCACAGGTTGTTTACACTTTGGAACTTTAGAAGAGATAAATACCAAATTATATGATTTACAGGTTGTTCAAGAACCTCTTTCTATGTTAGAAAGGAGATAGTATGGGCAATTGCAAATGTAAAAAAATAGAAATAGATTTTAAGATTCTAGACAATATTATAGATGTTGAATATAAATGTAATGTAGAAAATCTTATAATGATTTTACAATCTATACAAAAAGAATATAATTTCCTGCCAAAGGATGCATTGCTTTATGTCTCTAAAAAATTAAACTTACCAATTTCTCATATTTATGAAGTAGTTACTTTTTATTCTTCATTTAGTTTAAAACCAAGAGGAAAGCATATAATTCAAATTTGTACGGGAACAGCTTGTCATTTAAAAGGTAGTGACAAGGTAGTAAAAAATATATGTAAAGATTTGAATATTTCTCCAGGAGAAACAACAGAGGATGGAAATTTTACAATTGAGACGGTTAATTGCGTGGGAGCATGTGCTTTAGCAATGGTGTCTGTAGTTGATGGAAAGTATTACCCAAATACTAATCAAAATGAATTAAATAAAGTGATACAAGAATTGTCCCAAGGGGAATAATTATGTTAAGTTCAATTGATAAGTTTAAAGAATATTATCAAAAATTAAAGAGTGAGAATGATAATACAAGTTCACTTATTACCATTTGTTGTGGAACGGGATGTCAAGCTAGTGGAAGTGTCGAAGTATTAGAGGCTTTTAAGAAAAAAATTAAACAAAGTGGTTTAGATATAAAGGTGAAACCTCAGATTAAGGCTACAGGATGTCATGGTTTCTGTTCGAGAGGGCCATTAGTTATTTTATTTCCAGAAGATATTTATTATCAAAGAGTAAAATTAAAGGATGTTGATGAAATTATAGAGAAAACTATTAAAAAGGGAGAGCTTATTCCCTCTTTACTTTACAAAGATGCTAGGAGCAAAAAGAGAATTCCTAAAGCTCATGAAATACCTTTTTATTCTAGGCAAACAAGACGCGTTTTAAAAAATATTGGAGAGATTGATCCTTTTGAGATAGATGAAGCTATTTTGCATGGATCTTATCAAGGTTTAGTAAAAGTTTTAAGTTCTTTGACTCCTGCAGAGGTTATTGAAGAAGTAAAAAAATCAGGTCTGAGGGGTCTTGGTGGAGCAGGATTTCCAACAGGATTAAAATGGCAATATTGTGCTTCTTATGAAGGTGAAAGATATGTTATTTGTAATGCTGATGAAGGAGATCCTGGTGCGTTTATGGATCGTTCTATTTTAGAAGGAGATCCTCATAGAGTTTTAGAAGGAATGTTGATAGCTGCTTATGCTATAGGAGCAAAGCAAGGATATATTTATGTGAGGTTTGAATATCCTCTTGCTGTGAAAACTCTTACTAGAGCTATAGAACAAGCAAGATCCTTAGGTTTATTAGGCAAAAATATTTTAGGTACAGAATTTTCTTTTGATTTGAAAATTTCCACAGGGGCAGGAGCTTTTGTTTGCGGAGAATCAACAGCTCTAATGGCTTCTTTAGAAGGAAGGGTTGGAAGACCAAGGGCCAAATATATTCGTTCTGTGGAAAAGGGATTTCGTAACTCTCCTTCTAATTTAAATAATGTAGAGACCTATGCTAATGTTCCAGATATTATAGTAAATGGGTGGGAATGGTTTGCTAATTTAGGTACAGAAAAATCAAAGGGCACAAAAGTTTTTGCCTTAACAGGTTCTGTTAATAATGTAGGATTAGTAGAAGTTCCTATGGGAACTTCTTTGAAGACTATTATTTATGAGATAGGAGGAGGTACTCCTAAAAATAGAAAACTTAAAGCAGTACAAACAGGTGGACCTTCTGGAGGTTGTATCCCTGCTAAATATTTAGAAGAGCCTGTGGACTTTGAGCGTTTAAGCGAACTTGGTTCTATTATGGGGTCTGGTGGAATGATAGTAATGGATCAAACTAATTGTATGGTAGATGTTGCTAGGTATTTTGTTCATTTTCTAGTGGAAGAGTCCTGTGGGCAATGTGTACCTTGTCGAGAGGGATTAGTGCAAATGGAAGAGATTTTGGATAGAATTACTAAAGGTAAAGGCAATAAAGAAGATATAGAAAAATTAAAAAGTTTAGGAAAGGTAATGCAAGGATTTTCTTTATGTGGTCTTGGAAAGTCTGCTCCTAACCCTGTACTGAGCACTTTGAAGTATTTTGAGGATGAATATTTAGAACATATAGAAAATAAATTTTGTCGGTCTGGGGTTTGTAAAGAACTCTTTCAGTTTAAAATTGATGAAACTAAGTGTGTTGGGTGTGGTATATGTGCTAGAAAGTGTCCTGTTGATGCAATTAAAGGTGAAAAAAAACAACCACATATACTTGATACTTCTTTGTGTATTAAATGTGGGGAATGTTATCGTACTTGTAATTTTGATAGTATTCATCCAATGCCAGGTAATTCCAATTAGGTAGGAGTTTAAAATGATAAATTTTAAAATTGATAATATAGAAGTTGAAGGTAGAGAAGGAGAGTATATTTTAGATGTAGCTAAAAGGTATAACATATATATTCCTACCCTTTGTAATCATCCAGCAGTAGATCCAAAAGGAATGTGTAGAATTTGCACCGTAGAAGTAAAGGATAGAGGTAGGAGTAAGTTAGTTACTGCTTGTAATTTTCCCATTAAAAGCGGTTTAGAGGTATATACAGATACAGACCTGGTCCGAGAAGGTAGAAGAGTTATTGTAGAACTTCTTTTAACAAGATGTCCTTCTTCTGATGTATTGCTAAAATTAGCAGACCAATATGGAATAAAGCATAAATATGAATGTTTTGTAGCTGATAATTGTATTAGATGCGGATTATGTGTGAGAGTGTGTTCTGAACATGTAGTATCAGCCTTGTGTATGGCTGATAGAAGCTATGATTTTCATATGACAACTCCTTTTGAAGAACTTTCAGAGACATGTGTGGGATGTGGTGCTTGTGCTTCTGTCTGTCCTACAGGACATATTAAATTACTGGATAATAAACATATTCGCCAAATTAAAATGGGTTCTAAACTTATTGCTGAACATGAGTTGATTTTTTGCGAGGAATGTGGTGCACCTATTACTACCAAAAAGAATCTTGCCTTTAGTCGTAGAAAATTTGGCCATAAAATGGTTCTGGCATATCCTAAATTGTGTGCCCAATGTAAACGTAAAAATATGGCATCTGAGTTTGAAGATGGCGCAAAAGATGCCCTTTTTGCATTTGATGATTGGGATAGAGAAGAATCTGGAGATATAATTAGCTCTTATTTTTAGGGAAAGACAATTTAATATCTTTTCCTATATATAATAATTCTTCAGTGGGGATAGCAAATCTTGTAGTTAAAGAAGAGGTATTTTTGTAAATTAATCGAAAGTATTGAAGCAGTAATTTTTTCCAGCTAGTTTCTGTAATAATTGGATTCCAAAGGCTAAATACAAAACGTCGTGGTTGTGTTTCAAAACCAAGGGTTTTTATAATATTAGGAACATTTACAAAAAGCCTCATATAACCTTTATTTATTATAATTTGATATATTTCAATATCTTTCATTTTTATTAATAATTTTTTTTCATAATGAATGCCCCAAGGAAGATGGGTGTTTTGCACACTAACAAAAAGTACAGTCTGTTTTATCCACCCTTCTTTTACCTCTTCTAAAAGACATCCAGGAACCTCATTTGGGTTTAAAGTCATGTATATATTTGTACCTTTTAAAACAAGAGGTTTTTCTTCTTTTATTGTATTTACAAATTTTTTTAAAGGCATTTTGGGTATGGCATAATATAGAAGTAAAGATCCATGTTTCCAAGCAAGCATTGTCAGAACCAAGAAAGTAGCTATAATTAGAGGAAACCATCCTCCAGTTGGAATTTTTCCAAGGTTAGAAAAGAAAAAAGCAGAATCAAACATCAAAAAAATGCAAAGCAGTGGTAAAATCATAAAGAACTTTTTTTGTTGTTGATAGTTTTTTAAAAATAAAAGCATGGTCATCATTAAAGTTGTTCCAATAAAGGCACCTGTCACAGCAAGGCCATACGCATCACCTAAGGCGTCTGATTTTTTAAATATAAATACTGTAGTGAGACAGGCTAAAAACATGGCGCGATTTACAGTAGGAATATATATCTGCCCTGCTGTTTTATGAGAAGTATTTCTGATTTCTACACGTGGAAGCATACGGAGCTCCATTGCTTGTTTATAAGTAGAAAACGAGCCTGTAATCATAGCCTGGCTGGCTATGATAGCAGCTAAGGTCGCTAAGATTAAAAGATATATATAAAATGCATGCCCAAAAGGAAGACTCATATCAAAAAATGGATTTTGAGATTGAGGATGTTTTAAGATAAAAGCTCCTTGCCCTAAGTAATTGATTAAGAGACAAATAGCAGCTACTCCCCATGCTATGCGAATAGCTGGTTTGGAATAATGGGCTTCATCTGCATAAAGTGCTTCTCCACCTGTGATACATAATACTACATAGCCTAAAATAGGGAACACTATACTTAAAGGATGAGATAGTATAAAATGAAGCGCATAATATGGGTTAATGGATTTTAATAAACAAGGCATCTCTACCAAATTTTTTAATCCTACAAGCCCAATGGATACAAACCAGACAATAATAATAGGTGAAAAGAGTTTAGCTATTTTTTCTGTACCTCGTTTTTGCAGGAAAAATAGGGCACATAAAATTATTGTGGCAATGGGTAAAATAAATTCTGCTAAATGGGGATAGATTACCTCAATGCCTTCTACAGCTGCTAAAACAGAAATTGAAGGTGTAATAACTCCATCGCTAAGTAATAGTGCACCACAAATCATGGAGAGAATAGATGCAAACCCTATGATAAAAGTAAATTTATATCTGAGAATAGATTTTTTTAATTTATTGGCCTCTGTTTGAATAAGATGCATAAGAGTAAATGTCCCACCCTCTCCATCGTTATCTAAATTAAGAGCTAGTCCCGCATATTTAGCCGATAGAAACATAAAAGACCAAAAGATTAAGGACAATACTCCCATTACATTTTCTTTAGAAATAGTTAAGTTTTTAAAAGTTAAAGAAATAACATATAAAGGAGAAGTTCCAATATCTCCTAAGATTCCACCGATAGCCAAATAAGCAAGAAAAAGTGTTCCTATTTGTTTAGAGCTTTCTTCTTCTAATATTGATTCCATATTAGATTCCTTTTTTTCTCTTTCAGGGGACTTTTGTCCCCTGAAGAGAAAAGATATTATATTCCTAAAACATAGTAACGTATATAAATATAAATGGTGGATAGTAAAAGAGACATAGCTGTAACAGCAGCTCCATATTTAAGGAATCTGATGAAGGAGATGGGGTGACCTGCTTTTTCGCTCATTCCGACGACGATGACGTTAGCGGAAGCGCCGATAGGCGAGCCGTTACCGCCGAGGCAAGCGCCAAGAGCTAGAGACCACCAGACAGGCATCATGGCGGCATGTTGGATATGTTCCATGGTAGCTTGGGAGGTTAATCCATATACTTGGTGGACCATGTCAATGAGAAGAGGGTTCATGGTAGCGACAAAGGGGATATTATCTACAATGGCAGAGGCAATTCCAGAGAACCAGACCATAACCATAGAGAGTGTGAGCATATTATTGGGTTGAGGGTTAGTTAAGTCGATCATTTTTTTAGACATGAGTTCTACAAGACCTACTTTTACGATACCGCCAATGATAATAAAAAGGCCGATAAAGAAGAAGATAGTAGGCCATTCTACTTCAGCGAGAATATCATGTGGATTTTCTCCAGAGATGAGGAGTAAAGTAGCTGCACCCATAAGGGCTACAGTAGCTGGTTCATAGTGAAAGAAGCCATGCAAGATAAAGCCTACAATGGTTAAACCTAGGATTGCGAGAGATTTTTTGAGCAGAAGAGGATCAGTGATAAGTTCGTTTTCATTCATAGCCATAATTTTCTTTTTATTTTCTTCTTTTACATGCAGTCTTTTGGCAAAGATAAACTTCCAAACAATTAACCAAGCAGTAAAGATGATAATAATTGCAGGAGTAAGATGGATAATAAAATCCATAAAATTGAGCCCTGCTTTAGATGCGATCATGATATTAGGAGGATCTCCGATAAGTGTTGCAGTACCTCCAATATTAGATGCTAATGCCTCAGTGATAAGATAAGGAACAGGATCAACCTCTAATTGTTCAGCAATAAGTAAAGTAACCGGAGCTAGGAGTAAGACAGTAGTGACATTATCTAAAAAGGCCGAGCCAATGGCAGTAATAATGGCGAAAATAGCCATAATTTTAAAGGGTTCTCCTTTGGCAAATTTAGCAGATTTAATAGCTACATATTGAAAGACGCCAGTTTTAGTCATGACATTAATAATAATCATCATCGAAATAAGTAAAAAGATAACATTCCAATCCACGCCTAGTTCAATGTCATGAAAGGCTTCATGTTGTAGTAGGATTTTAAAGATTAACATTAAGGCTGCGCCAAAAAGAGCCACCTTTGTTTTATGTATCTTTTCCGAGACAATCACTGCATAAGCAATGATAAAAATGAGTGTAGCTGTCCAAAACATTAAAGTCCTCCTTTATTGTTCTTCTGCAATTAGCTTGGCATAGCACTCTTGAATTTTTTCAGGACAATCAATGGTACTAACATCCACAGCTTGGAAATTTTTTAAGGCACAGTACTCGCAGATACTAGAAAAGTAGGCTAAAATATCTCTGCGATTGACCTCGCCCACCAGTCTTTTGTTTTCATCTAAAACTGGCAAAGAATTAATTCCTCTTTCTACAATCAAGGCCTCAGCTTCCATAACATGATCAGTAGGTTTTAAATAAACAAACTCAGTAATCATAATATCTTTTGCTTTTTTAGCCTCTACCTTTTCAATGCATTTTCTTA